>JANPIB010000174.1:0-6874 GCA_031424775.1 Chitinophagales bacterium
GCCTATGAACAAATTTGCAGATATGAAGTTCAAATTTCATGCTTGTAATTCATCTATGGAAAGTAAAACTTAACCTTTCCACTTCCTCAACTGCTGCAAAGTTGCTCTAAGGTCTTTAGGTACCTCTGCTTCTAAGTTGAATTGCTCACCGTTAAGCTGGAAGTTCAGTTTCCAGGAATGCAGTGCAAGCCTGGAGAGAATTGGTCTTTCTTCCAACACATCGTTAGACAGCTTGAACTTCTTCCCTTTTAATGAAGATATCCGTATCGGTTCACTTTTGCCATAAATCTCATCACAAATAATTGGGTTACCAATGTACTGCATGTGTACACGTATCTGGTGTGTACGTCCTGTGTGTATCTGGAATTGCATCCATGAGTAACTACCAAAGGTTTCAACTGTTTCATAATCTGTAATTGAAGGTTTGCCTTCAGCATGCGTCATCATCTTCAACTGCTTACCAGGATGCTCCATGATTGCTGCGTCAATTCTATCTTTTTCATTCATCGGTTTGCCTTGCACAAACCCCAGGTAGTACTTCTCAACATCTCTTCCTTCAAATAGTTTTGAGAGTTCTTTGTGTGTGGTCTCATCTTTTGCAAATACAATGATGCCACTGGTATCTCTATCCAAACGATGGACTGTAAAAATATTGCCGTACCGTTCTTTCAGTAATTGCTTTAGCGAAAGCTCCTGACCTGCACGATCTGGTATAGAAAGCAGACCTGCAGGTTTGTTTATTGCTACAAAAGCTTCGTTTTCTTTTATGATCTCGTACCGCATTATTTTCTCCTGTCTGTTGATCGTTTAGCTGGTGCAGCTGATCTGTAAGAACCTTTGTTATCTGTCTTCTTCTCGAACCTTGGCTTTGCTGAAGATGAACGAGGAGCTGAACTTCTGTCATCAGATCGTTTACTGAATTGTTTTCTTTCGGTTGGCTTAAACTCAGATGAACGAGGAGCTGAACTTCTATCATCCGATCGTTTACTGAATTGTTTTCTTTCAGTAGGCTTGGAATCAGATGAACGAGGGGTTGAACTTCTATCATCAGATCGCTTGCTGAATTGCTTTCTTTCAGTTGGCTTGGAATCAGATGAATGAGAGAAGTCTTTCTTGGGTCGGGGAGCTCTGTGATCCTGAGGTACTTCCTTGAAAGTCCTTTTTCTTGGTGCAGATTTTTCTTCAGTTTTTGCTTTAACAGCCGAACGTTTAGGTTGCTCAGAACCCATTATCTCATCAACTTGTTTTTGCTCAATTTCTGCTTTGTCCTTTGCTGCTCTTATAAAACTTTGGTTCATGAATTTAAGGAGACGAATTTCTTTCTCATTCAAAAACCTCCACTTACCACGATCAACATTCTTTTTAGTGAGGTTGGCAAACATTACACGATCAAGGTTACGAACATCGTAACCCAGGTGTTCGAATATTCTTCTAACGATACGATTTCTGCCACTGTGAATTTCTATACCTACAACGGTTTTGTCTTTTACATCAGCATAACTTGCTGCATCGGCTTTGATGAAGCCATCTTCCAAAGTAATCCCGTTCACAATTGCTTCAAGATCTTTCTTCTGCACTTGTTTGTCAAGTGTTACCTCGTAAATCTTTTTTATCTCATAACTCGGGTGAGTAAGTTTTTGTGCCAACTCACCATCGTTGGTTAACAACAAAACACCTGTAGTATTTCTGTCAAGCCTTCCAACAGGATACACTCTTTCTTTTGTTGCTGCTTTAATCAGATCCATTACCGTTCTTCTACCTTCAGGATCTTTAAGTGTGGTTAGATAATCTTTCGGTTTATTCAGTAGTATATAAACAAGATTCTTTTGTGAGAAAACTTTCTTGCCATTTACTTTAATGTCTTCGTTACCACGAACCTTATAACCAGGTTCAAAAATGATATCGCCATTAACCGTTATTTTTCCTTGCTTCACCAGTTCTGCAGCCTCTCTTCTTCCAGAAATACCTGCATGAGCAATGAATTTGTTCAAAGGCATTTCTACAAGTTCAACATTTGAGGTTTGAGGTTTGAAATTGGGTGCTTCATCATTCGTACCTCGTACTTCAGATTTCGCACCACGTACTTCTGTTTTCTTTCCTCTTATTTCTGGCTTGGGATTTCTTTGATCAGGCGTGTTGCCATATTTCGTTCCTACGGCTTGATATTTCTCTGCCTCTTTTCTGCGGAACACTTCGCCACGTTGTCTGGATTCTTCTTTTAGCTTTCTCTTTTGCTGGCGAATAACTTCTTTCTTCTTAGCACCTTTAAGTTCAGGTTTAATGAACTTCTCGAATGGCTTTTTACTCATTGTAGTAGATTTTGCTGTTCTTTCAACAGGAAGCACAAAGATAAGGGTCAGATGATGGTTTTGAATTTATAGTTTTTGTTGCACCAACTTTAGTTTTCATATCATCGTCCCTTGTGTCACTCACTTGTAGTACAAAAACTATGATGAGCTTTTCCTGCAAAGAAGTTATGGTGAGACCCGAGACAGACAGACCATAAAAAGCACCTGTTAAAAAACAGGTGCTATCATTGAATACGCATTAAAACTAAACACTCACTCTATACTTACTTAGTAGCTTATTTATCATCTTCCCTAAATTCTTTCTTTTTTGCTTGGATCTTTTTGATCTGTTCCGCAGTTAAAATGGTTTTCATTTTAGCCAGGCGTTGTTCATTCAAAGCCTTTAGTTGCTCTTTCTTTTGCTCCTTTGTTAATGAAGTATTTTCCTTAATCGCTTTTGCTTTATTTCTGAAGTCTTCGTTCAACGCTTTCAACTGCTGACCTTGGGCATCAGTAAGGTTGAGGTCTTTCTTCATTTCTTCATATCGCTTCTCACCTTTGTCCTTTGCTTCCGATTTTTTTTCTTCTTTTATTTCGGCAAGTTTAGCTTTTTGCTCTGCTGTTAGTACTGCTTCCATCTTTGCTTTCTTTTCTTCCCTGGCACTTTCTTCTTTGCCTTTATATTCTTTGTTAATTGCTTTGATCTGCTCTTTCTGAGCATCGGTCAAGTTCAACTCTTTTGCAAATTCAGCACCATGGTGTTTTCCATGTTTACTATGCATTTCGCCTTTGCCTGCTTTGTCTTTTTTGCCTCCTTTCTTAGCAGTTTCCTGCGCCATTGAAGAACCTGCTAATAAAAGTGCGGCAAATGCGAGGGTGAATATTTTTTTCATAATGTGGTTTTTTTTGTTTTTGCTTGTTACAGAATAATAGACCACACACAGTGTTCGTAGTTTAAAACAACTGCTTAGAGAAATGTTAAAGAGGGGAATCAGTTCTTGTTTGCTAATTGACCACAGGCTGCATCAATGTCTTTTCCACGGCTGCGACGAAGCCTTACATTCACCCGGTTTTTTTCTAGGTGCTGCATAAATTTCATAGTTACATCTTCCTCTGGCTTGAGAAATGAAGCAGCCTCGATCGGATTGTATTCGATGATGTTGATAAGATCTGCAGGAACCTGGCGATATATCTTGATCAACTCATTTGCATCTTCAATTGAGTCGTTGAAGTTCTGGAAGAGGATATATTCAAAAGTAATCTCGTTGCCGGTTTGTTTGTAGAAATGATTCAATGCATCGATCAGGTTCCTGATATTGTTGGTTTCGTTGATCGGCATGATCTCATTACGCTTCTTGTCAGTTGCAGCATGTAAAGACAAGGCAAGTTTAAATTTCACCTTATCATCACCCAGCTTCATTATCTGTTTGGCAACTCCTGCAGTTGATACGGTGATCCTTCTTGGACTCATTCCTAGTCCATCTTCAGAAGTGATCTTCTCCACAGCTTTCATCATATTGCTGTAGTTCAGTAACGGCTCACCCATTCCCATGAACACAATGTTGCTGAGCTTTTTGTTGAAGGCTTTTTCACTTTGCTGGTTAATGAGCACTACTTCATCGTAGATCTCATCATAAGTAAGGTTTCTTTTACGTTCCATGTAACCTGTGGCACAAAACTTACAGCTGAGGCTACAGCCAATCTGGGAAGAAACACAAGCCGTTTTTCTATCGTCGGTTGGTATCAAAACTCCTTCAATCAAATGACCTTCAGTTGTTCTAAAGCGGCTTTTGATGGTTCCGTCAGAGCTGAATTGAGTTGTTTCTACTGTCAAAGCCGGAAGTGAGAAATTGGCAGCCAGATCAGTCCTTGTTTCTTTCGAAAGGTTGCTCATGGCTTCAAAGGTGTGGGCATGCTTTTTCCAGATCCACTCATACACCTGCCTGGCTCTGAACTTCTTCTCGCCTTTGGCTAAGAAGTAGTTTTCCAGTTCCTCTAGTGATAAATGCCTGATATTCTGCTGCTGACCTGTAACCATAAGCCTGCAAATGTACATCAGCCCTTCTGAAAGAAATGTTAGTACCTTATAAAGTGCTTAAATAAGAAAGCCGAAGCAAATGCTCCGGCTCTGGTTATTCTTAGATGCGTTATTTTTTTTTCTTGGATATCATTTCCATGACCTTTATTTCCTTACCATCCCTGGTGTGGTACATTTCCATTTTTTGATTGTTTTCGTCAATAAATGTGAGGACTTCTTTTACATCAATTTGACCACCAGCAGCTGGGTCAACCATTTTGCCAGTTGAGGTGAGGGTTTTTGTTTTTTCATCATAAGTGCCTTCCATGATCATTACACCTGTACCCATATTGTCTATCCATGTGCTGAGGAATTTTTTTGTATAGTTATCATAAGCTACAGTACTTTTTCCTTCGAATGGCATTCCCATCATATTTCCTTTATGTACACCTTCCTGGTAACGACCACCCATGATCGACTTATATTCTGCAACACTTTTCATTTTCATGGCAGGAGAATCAGGATTCATCCACATGTTCATATCGCCATCCCATGTTCCATTGGATTTAGCCATCCATTCATGCATTGCTCCGGGTTTGGCATATTCCATCCAGACTTTTTGCTCCTCTTCGGGGGTCATCTTTTTTGTGGGTGTTTCGGTTTTTGCTGAAGAAGAATCTTTTGACTCTGATTTCGATTCGTCATTCTTACAACTTACTGCAAGAAGGGAAATAGCCATTAGGCTAATTACAATTTTTTTCATATAGCGTATAGTTTGGTTTTAGGTAGAAAAGGTAAGAATTTTCCCTGACCAGCATGTTCGATGAAGAAAATATAACTTGCGGCGGCTTTGATGCTCAGTAGTGTACTGAACGCTGAAGTGAGTGACACAACGAAAGTTAAATAGCAGTATAAAAGCTAAGTGCATGAAAACAACCTACGTTATAGATGCGATAAGAACTCCGATTGGAAAATATGGCGGTAAACTGGCTTTGGTAAGACCAGATGATTTGCTGGCTTTGGTTATCAGGGCTTTAGTAGATCGTAATAATCATATTGATGTTAATGCTATTGAAGAAGTTATTGCCGGATGTGCCAACCAGGCTGGCGAAGACAACAGAAATGTGGCAAGAATGAGCTTGTTGTTGGCTGGATTGCCTGTAACTGTTGCAGGAAGTACGGTGAACAGGCTTTGTGCAAGTGGACTTACAGCTATCATGGATGCAAGCCGTGCTATTGTGAATGGTGATGGTCTGTTTTACATTGCCGGAGGTGTGGAAAGTATGACGAGAGCTCCGTTGGTGATGTCGAAACAAGGTGAGGCATGGAGCCGAAATGTTGAGGTATATGACACAACGATAGGGTGGCGATTTACCAATAAAACACTTGCTGCTTTGTATCATCCTTACAGTATGGGAGAAACAGCAGAGAATGTTGCAAAGCAGTGGGGCATCAGTAGAGAAGAACAAGATGAGTTTGCATTGGCATCACAGGAAAAATATTTTGCTGCTTTAGAAGCCGGTAAATGGAAAGATGAAATCTTCCCTGTGGAGGTGAGTGATAGAAAGACTTCGTTCACCGTTGATACCGATGAACATCCAAGACAAACCACTTTAGAAAAACTTGCCTCTCTTAAACCTGCTTTCTCCAAAGATGGAACGGTGACAGCTGGCAATTCATCTGGAATTAACGATGGAGCTGCTGCTTTGATGCTTGCAAGTGAAGATGCAGTGAAGCAGTTTAACTTAACGCCTATGGCAAGAGTGGTGAGTATGGCTGCTGCTGGTGTAGATGCTGCAATAATGGGAATTGGTCCTGTGCCTGCAACACAAAAAGCACTCAAGAGAGCTGGTATAAAAGCTAGTGATCTTGATTTAATAGAATTGAACGAAGCTTTTGCTGCTCAATCGTTGGCTTGTATTAAAGATTTGGAATTAGATCCTGCGAAAGTGAATGTAAATGGAGGTGCTATAGCTTTAGGACATCCTTTGGGTTGCAGTGGTGCAAGAATTTCTGCAACATTATTGTACGAGATGAAACGCAGGAATTCAAAATATGGTCTGGCAACAATGTGTGTTGGAGTTGGGCAGGGAGCTGCAGTTGTTTATGAAAGATTATAGTGTGTCGCTGCAAGCGACAGAATATCACTACGGAACTGCAAGTTCCGTAGAGCATTGATTCTAATTGTACAAGTCACACGAATTAAAAAGGTCTGAGTTTTTGCTCAGACCTTTTTGTTTAATCATCATCTTCATCATTGTCGTGATGTTTATCTTTTTTCTTGTTCTTGTGTTTTTCTTTTTTCTTACCCTCGCTCTTGCTATTGTTGTTATAACCTTCGAGATAAAAGTAGCCGTCGTTTTGCTTCCAGTATGTAGAGCCTCTGTACACATAAAACAACTGACCTGAATTTGACCTGGATGCATATACATCAGAAACAGCGATCACTGTTGCCTTGCCTGCCTGATTGCCATTCTTTTTCTGTTGGCCCGGTGCATATACTTTGGCAGATTTTCCGCCGTACTTCTTTTTTGCTTGTCCTGGAGGAAGTTTTTCATTGTTGCTGTTA
>JANPIB010000175.1:0-29016 GCA_031424775.1 Chitinophagales bacterium
TTCACTTGTACCGGGAGATGTTATTGCGGCTCAATTGGTGAAACTTGGCTATTTAGCTGACGTTGCAAAACCAGGAGGTCCTGGAGACTGGGATCCGGTAACTCATACATTTGGTGATTATTCAACCGCATTATACAGAGCTTACATTAGAGTAATTGGTGCAGGAGCCGTTGCCGCAGGTGGATTTATTACATTATTCAAAACTATCCCTACGATCGTTTCTTCTTTTAAAGGAAGTATTGGTTCTCTTAAAAAAGATGGTGATGCGGCTACAGTAATCCCAAGAACAGAAAGAGATCTATCTATGAAAGTAGTTGGTATTGGAAGTTTAGCATTAATCGTTTTGATGACAGTTCTTCCGCAAGTGCCAGGTGAAAGTATCGGAAGCAAACTACTACTTGGAATTCTTGTGATTGTGTTTGGTGCCTTCTTCGTAACAGTATCATCAAGAATTGTTGGGTTGATCGGTTCTTCTAACAACCCTATTAGTGGAATGACCATAGCAACACTTATGGGAACTTGTTTGGTATTTATTGCTGTTGGCTGGACCGGTAAGGTGTATGAACCAATGGCTTTGGTTGTAGGAGGAATGATATGTATTGCTGCTGCAAATGCCGGTGCTACTTCTCAGGATTTAAAAACTGGATACATCGTAGGTGCTACTCCTAAATATCAACAGATCGCTTTATTTGTTGGAGCTGTTGTTTCGTCGTTGGCAATTGGATTTACGGTGAAGATTCTTGATACTCCTACCCAGGCAATGTTGAGCCAGGGAATTCATCATGCTATTGGCACTGATGCTTACCCTGCACCACAAGGAACATTGATGGCTACTTTGATCAAAGGAATTCTGTCTTATAATCTTGACTGGCAATTTGTTTTGGTAGGTGCTGCTATTGCTCTTGTGATGGAGTTATGCGGAATTAAAGCCTTAAGCTTTGCCATTGGAATTTATCTTCCTTTAAGTACAACCTTCCCAATATTTGTTGGAGGTGCTATTAGAGGATTAGTAACATGGAGAAAGGTAAAGAAGGATGAACCAGTAAGTAGTGATGAAGAAGAAGATTTAGGAAGAGGAAATCTATTTGCTACAGGTTTGGTTGCAGGTGGTGCTGTTGCAGGTGTGATTGTAGCAATATTATCAGTAAATGAAAACATCGCTGCTACGATAGGCAAGTGGAGTGCCGAACATGGACTAACCAAGCTACTGGGTGGTGAAACTGGTTACATGTTGTTAGGCGTTTTATTCTTTGCAATCATGGGATTTGTTCTTTATCGTATAGCAATAAAGAAAGATGATCATGCACCTGGAATAAGTGCGAACAATCCTAAAATGTAGATTCAAAGAATATTAAATGTTGATATTACAGAAAGCTCCTAAAATCGGGAGCTTTCTTTTTATACAGGTATTGATTAACAGGATTAATTCTAATCAGAATTGTTGCAGCATGATCAGGAATTACAAGGGAGTGACACAACTGAAGTTGAATAATGTACTCAGCTGGCTAAATAAAAAAAACCGTCCCACAAAAGTGAGACGGTTAACTCAATTATTAGAACCAGAAATAATTAATTCTTTTTGATTGTGTAGCTGTAGTTTCCTGCAACACCTAAGTCAAGCGTGATGGTATAGTTACCAGCTTGAGTGATGTTCAGATTATTACCGCCGTAGTCAGGATAATTATCTGCATTGTTATCGCCGAAGTTAAGATTCCAGTCGTTGTTAGCTCTGAATTTGAATTCTCCAGCAGGCATATTCATAGTAACAGACCACTCACCAGTAGCAGCATTAAATACTAATGGAACACTTGCAGACCAACCATTGAAAGCACCGATGATGCCCCAGGTATTGATCTTAGTTGCACTCCAGGTCATGTTTACCGTGTTAGCTCTTAATAAGTAAACACCAGCACCTTGAGTAAGCATAAGATTACTTCCGCCGTTTGTAAGTACAGTTGAACTAGCCATTCCAAAATCACCGGCACCCCAATTGTTTCCTTTAACTATTTTAAATTCAGGTGATGCATTATTGAAGTTGATAAACCCTTCATAGCTTGTACCTGTGGTACCGCTTGCAGCTCTGTCAACGATTTTTGGTGCTGTTGGAGGATCCCAGCCCTGGAAGTTTCCTGCAACCCATAATGCCTGAGGAAAATTGTAGTTGATAATATCTTTGTAAGGAGTTACAGTAAGTGTAAGCACATTGGAATAAACAGGAGCAATACTATCAGTTCCAGCTGTTACTTTCACTCTTGCCTCAACAGTAGAAGCACTGCTGTGCGGAACAATTTTTAGTAACTCTTTATTGATTTCTGTAACTGTAAATCCTTTGGTTTTTGCTGATGCCATTGCAATTTCCGTTGTTGAAGCCGGAGCGAAACTTGTTCCTGCTTTGGATAACTGAAGTGTATAAGAAGCCGGAGCCTTATAACCATAATCAGCAGCAGTCCAGTTAAATGTAACTGCAGCATTTGCACCGTTAGCTTGTAACAGGGTTAAGGTTGTTGCAGTAGCAGAAAGCGTAGGCTTTGCACCCATTGCAATAGTAACCTTAGTCTCATCTTTTTTGCAAGACCATAATGCTATGGTTGCAACAAAGGCGATTAATGTGATTCTTAATATTGATTTCATAACACTATTTTTTTAAGTCGATTAATAACCTGGATTTTGTGCAAGGTTAGTATTAGCAGTAAGATCTGTTACTGGAATTGGATAAAGTTTAAGATAAGCAGGCATTGCACGTCCGTCTTTAACTCCACCTTTCCAAGGCCATAAGTAAGTACCCTCTACGAATCGGTCGTAACGGATCAAATCTGTACGGCGATGTCCTTCCCAATATAATTCTCTTGCTCTTTCGTTCAGTATGAAATTAAGATCCAATTGGGCACCAGTAATGTTGCCTGATGCATTTCCATAAGCCCTTGTACGAAGAGCATTGATGTAACCTAAAGATGTTGTAGCATCTCCACCAGTACCACCACGTAATACAGATTCTGCATAAATGAGGTACATTTCAGGTAAACGGAAGATCGGGAAATCAATATCAACAAAGTTTCCTGCAGGATCAGAACCTGCAACACCAGATCTTGTTACATTACGAAACTTAGTGATCGCAAACCCATCAACAAACTTGCTCAGATCATTAATTTCAAGATTGTTTTGTTGAAACTGGGCTCTCTTATCAGCAGTACCATTGTAATCAGGGAAAAGGTTAGGAATGTTTTTAGTAGTTCTAATTCCGTACCATCCACCATTGATTCCAAAGTTTGATGGGTTCATGTTGTCACCTACAGAAGCATGGGTAAGGAAAGTTGCTCCACCATAGTTCTGTGTTTTTAAACCATCATAGTTAATCGTAAGGATGAATTCATTTGCGTTCAAATGATTATCAGCAAGCATTAACTGGCGATAATCAGTATGCAGTGTGTAGGCAGCATCAATTACTTTTTTGGAGTAAGTGATGGCATCAGTATATCTTGGAGTACCAGTGTACACATTAGCATTCAAATACAATCTTGCCAACAAAGACCAGGCAGCAGCTTTATCTGCACGTCCATACTCGTTTGCTTTAGCAGCAGCCAATTCACCTTCGATTGCTTTAAGCTCACTTTCTATATAAGCGAAAAGAACCGCACGGCTTGCTACCTGTGAAGGAGGTGTAGAACCGATGGTGTTTGTTTCTGTAATGAATGGAGGACGACCAAAAAGATCCATTGCTACCCAATATTGGTAAGCCCTTAAGAAACGAGCTTCAGCTCTGTACTTTTTAATGTTATCTGCATCTGCACCGCTAATACCTCTTTCACCAATCTTAGCATCTGTCGATTCTCTTATGAACTCATTTGCCAATGTAATCTGGTAAACGATCCTGTTGTACAAACCAATTAACATTGGGTTGTTAGAAGACCAGTTCATATTATGAAAATCCTGGATTCCCGGATCGTTCCAGGCTACAACAGCTTCGTCTGTTGAAAGCTCCTGTGCTTTCCAGTAAAGACGAAGAAAGTCTGAAGTTCCTTCATCAATACCACGAATATCTGCACTACCTGCAGGTCCATTATTTCCTGTTAATGCAAACGCTCCATAAACTTTAGCAAGAGCTTGCTTATAACCTGCAGGTGTTGAATACACCGTTGCAGATGTAACTGCATTCTGCGGTAACCTATCGAGGTCTTTTGTACAACCTGTGAGATAAATCGCACAAGCTGTAACCGCTGCTATTTTGAAAAAATTGAATTTCATTTTATCTGATTTTAATGTAGTTATTAGAAATCTAAGCTTACACCAGCAGAGTAAACTCGTGGTCTTGGATAAATATTGTTATCAACTCCACCGTTCACTTCAGGATCAAGACCTTTGTATTTAGTGATCACAAATACATTTTGAATACTTGCAGAGATCCTCATGCTGGCTTTATTTTGGAAAACCTTTCCTACATTATAACCGAAGTTAAGGTTATCCATTCTTAAGAATGAAGCATTTTCTACATAATAGTCAGAGAAATACTGGCTATTATAGAAGTTTGTTTCCAACACATTTCTCGAACCATTAGACAAGAAGTTTGCTGGGTTTAAAATTTCTCTCTTAACACCACGATTAGAAAAATAGTTGTTATACATATAGTTATTAAAAGTACCCCTTAGCGTAAAGCCGGCTGAGAACTTCTTGTAAGCTACACTTGTACTAACGCCCAATAACCAGTTTGGTTCGGGTGATTTATAACGATAAAGATCATTTTCGTTGATAATGCCATCACTGTTTTGATCTACGTAAGCACCTTCGATAGGGTTTCCGTTGGCATTATAAACTTGCTGATAAACATAAAAAGCACCTGGAGTGTATCCCACAGAATTGATTTGGATAGTATTACCTGTACCTCCGGAAATTCCACCAGTTGCTAAACCTTTGAAGTTAGGATCCTGCTGCTTCGTAAGATTTGTGATCTCAACCTTATTATATGTTACGTTGAAGTTGAAATCCCAGCTGAAGTTCTTTTGTTTGATCGGAGTAGTGTTTAAAGTAAATTCAACACCCTTAGATTCCACATTTCCTACATTAACCACTAATTGGTTGGTGAAGTTTGAACCTGCAGGAACATTAACCAAAGACAACAAATCTTTTGTTTTCTTCATAAAGTAATCAACACTACCAGTAATTCTGTTTTTCAGGAATCCGAAGTCAATACCAGCATTTGTAGTAGCCGTTTGCTCCCACTTACGATCTGCATCATAACCTGCAGGGCGATACATGTAGTAAAACTGATTACCAAACTGATATTGTGCGGTGTTTGTGCTTTGAAAATAATTAGGAATATACTCGTAGTAATCAATTCCTTCTTGCTGACCCGTAATGCCATAACCTACTCTTACTTTAAGATCTGATACCACACTAGAGTTCTTTAAGAAGCTTTCGTCTTTAACTCTCCAAGCCAAAGCAGCAGAAGGGAAAGTACCCCAACGATTGTCTTTCCCGAATTTTGAAGAACCGTCACGACGAATGGTTGCAGTTAGAATATACTTGTTCATTAAAGTATAATTAACCCTGCCATAAACTGAGATTAACGTGTAGCGTGGATTGTCTGTTGCAAAAACAGGAGTAGATCCAGGAACTAAAGTTCCATTAGCTCTATAAGAAGGATAGTTATAAATCTTAGTAAGGAAATCCTGATAACCATAACCTGCAATCGCATCTATACGACTTTTGATAGAAGGAATATCTTTTGCATAAGCAAGATAAAATTCTAACAACTTGTTTTCTTTACCCTGCTTGTACTCATTTCTCTGACCACCTTGTGGATACTGAGAAGCTGCACTATCAGGAACATACACATTGCCTGTACCCTGAGCAACATCATAACCAAGATTCAAGTTAGCTCTTAACTCAGGCAGAAAATGAAATTTGTAATCGAACTGAATGTTTCCAATGCTACGTAGTGCTTTACTTTTATCATCTCTCAAATTCAGTAATGCAACCGGATTTCTTGGAGACAGGGTGTTAGGCTTATTTGTAGCCGGATCTAACCACTCAAAATATCCACCTAAGCGTGTTTTACCGCTGTAGATTGATTGTGTGGGATCGAATGCAACTGAATTACCAATTGATCCTCTATCGCCAAAAGTATTACGAGTAAGACCGCCTTTAAGGCTTACATCTACTTTAAGATGATCTTTAAAAAACCTTGGACTAAGATTGATGCTTAAAGAAGTTCTGTTATAATTATCTTTTTTCAAAACACCATCCTGGTTTAAAAACCCAAAAGAAACTCTATAAGGCATTGTTTTGAAAGAGCCTGAAACACTTAAATTGTTGTCTGTAGCTACAGCAGTTCTATATATCTCATTTTGCCAATCGGTGCTAGCGGTTCCCATTAATGCTTTTTGCTGAGTATTTCCGTAAGTGTTAACCAGGTTTCTAAACTCTTGTGCAGAAAGTACATCCACATTCTTGGGATTATTAGAAGCGGAAAGTTGTGTTGTAAAGTTCCATTTAGGTTTGCCTTTTACTCCTTTTTTTGTTGTGATGATGATCACCCCATTAGAAGCTCGTGATCCGTAGATCGCTGCAGCAGACGCATCTTTCAAAATGGTCATGCTTTCAATATCATCCGGATTGATGAGATTTAAAGGATTTGACGAACCTGGTAAACCCCCACTTGTGATAGGAACTCCGTCAATTACAATTAAAGGATCGTTGCTTGCATTTAAAGATGCGCCACCACGAATCCTGATACGGCTTCCATCACCAGGAGCACCACTATTAGAAGTGATTTGTACACCAGCAACTTTGCCAGCAATTAATTGTTCAGGAGTTGTGATTACTCCTTGTTGGAAATCTTTCTCGGAAATTGATACAACTGCACCTGTAAGATCTTTCTTACGCTGAGTACCATAACCGATAACCACAACTTCATTCAAAGTACCGGCACCTGCAACTAAAGAAACGTTTACAGAACCGCTACCAATTGAAATTTCCTGTGGAGTGTACCCTACTGAAGAGATCACTAATGTTGTTGCATTAGCAGGTACTGAAAGACGAAAAGATCCATCTGTACCTGTTTGAGCTCCTCTTGTGGTACCTTTTACTACGACGGAAACACCCACTAAAGGAGTACCGTCTTTCGAATCTGTTACCTTACCGGTAACCACTTTGTCCTGGGCATTTGCAAATGCCATACAAAACAATGGCAGGACAAAAGCAATAAACAATCGCTTGAGGTTCATAATTGAAGGTTTACTTTTTAAAATATAAAAGTTTTGGTTGTTAGTTATTGATTAATACCGGGTAAACTTCAGGACCTTCTTTTCCCATAAGCTTCAAGAAGTAAACTCCGTTTGCTAATCCAGTTATGTTAAGTTTTATTTCGTTTGTTGTAGAGGTGATATTCCAGGTTTTGTAGCGCTTTCCACTGGCATCAGTCATAGTTAAAGACAACACCGGTGTAACGGATGTTGCAAGCTTTATAGAAATATTTTCGCCTTTTACAGGGTTTGGATAGATAGAAACAGAAAATGATTTTGCCGCACCAATCTCCACCACTTTCGAGTAACTGAAACCCCCATCCTTATCTACCATTTTTAACCGATAATAAAGTTTAGATGTTGCTCTAACAGCTCTGCTATCAACATCATTGAAATTGTAATTGTTTGTTCCGGCAATATTCTTTGCATTCACAGTTCCTGCTACGCTGAATTCAACTCCATTGAAAGAACGTTCAACTTCAAAATGACTAACATTAACTTCTGAAGTAGTTGTCCAGTTTAACTGCACTGCTTCTTGCACACGCTTCCCACTAAAAGATAGAAGATTAAGTGGTAACACGAAGCTTGCATCCCTATCAAGATAAACTCGATATTCACCCGGTTGAAGTGTTATGCTTTGAGCAAAACCTGTAGCAGTTATCGTTCCTCCATTTACAAAGTCGTACCATGTTCCTGCAGTTTGAAACTGCACACTACTTGTTACAGGGTTTACATCGAAATTGCCTACCACACAAACTCTTAAAGCACTAGAAGATACCTTAAGGTTTTTGAAAGCACCACCTAAAGCATACTCTATAAAGCCTGTTGTGAATGTAGGCAAGTATGGAGCGTACTTTCTTAGTGTAAGTAACTTAGAATACACATTGTATAAAGCAACTCGATTGCTGTTGTTCTTGTAATCCCAACGAACCGGTTTCATAGAGGTTCTGCAACCATTGTTTACTGTGAATCCATCATCACAAGTATTTATAGAATAATCATAACCAAGTTCACCAAACTGCCACATCATTTTTGGTCCAGGTATCATAGCCCAGAAAGCGGTTGCCAGTTCATTTCTCTTCAACCCGGTATTTAATGTCTTTACATCGTAGCCACCACTTGCATTGCCATAAAGTATGTTCTTGTACATTAAGCGCTCTTCATCGTGGCTCTCCTGGTAAGTAATAAGGTTTGGAACACTCCAACCTCTGTTAGCATGAATACCATACTCAAAATTAGAACCTGGCAAGAAACCCATTGTTGCTTCGTTGAAGTTGTGGTTCAAGTTGCCCCAAAGCATCATACCATAATTAGCAAGTTCAAGCTCCTCAGTATTGCCACCAAAATGCTCCAATATGCAATAAGAATTTGGAGAAACATATTGCATGCTATCGTATATTCTCTTCCAGATATTAATGCGGCTTGCATCATAATTGCCCCAGGCATTTACATCGCTTCCTGAGTTAACTTGTGTAAAGCCTTTTGATAGATCCCAGCGGAATCCATCAATCTTATAATTGGTTAACCAATGACGAACTACCCTGCTCACCAGGTATTTGGTTGCCTCAGATTCGTGGTTGAAATCGTATCCAACGTTGAACGGATGTTTTGCATCCGGATTATGCCAGGGACTGTTAGCAGCTGGCTTGTTGTTCACAGCATCCCAGTACATACGAGCTGTTGGAGATAATCCAAAAGCATGGTTCATGGCAATATCCATGATCACTGCAATTCCGTTTGCATGGCAGGCATCAATAAATTGTTTGAAGGCTGTTTCTGTACCATACATCTTATCAGGAGCAAAGAAAAAATCAGGATTGTAACCCCAGCTGTTATTGCCTTCAAACTCATTCACCGGCATTAGTTCAATTGCATTAATGCCTAAGCGTTTCAAGTAAGTAAGTGTGTCTTTCATTGTTTGCCAGTTCTGAGCAGAAACAAAATCTCTTACCAGCAATTCATAAATAACCAGATTTCTTTTATCAGGACGAGTAAAATTTGTCACTGTCCAGTTGTATGTTGGCTTAGCAGTTTGCAGTACGCTAACGATGTTCGATTGTCCGGAAGGATATGGTTTAAGAGATGGATAATTTACAGCCGGAATATATTGATCGTTCCAGGGATCAAGAATTTTTTCACTGTAGATATCTGCAACTTTCAGATCACCATCAATCAGATATTGAAAAGCGTATTCAGTTCCGGGAGTTAATCCTGTAAGTGTTATCCAATAACGATTACCATCTGGTGTTCGATACATCTGATAAGTACTGGTTTGTGTCCAGTTATTGAAATCACCTATTACGGCAGCTCTTGTTTTGTTTGGAGCGTACAACACCAGTGTTGCAGTAGTAGCATCAGCATGATAATTAATTCCATCAACTGTATTTGCAGGCTGAGCTTGTGTTACAACTGGAGTGTTCACAAAAACAGTCATTATATCTGTAACTGTTCCATTTGAATTACTTGCTTCAACAGTGATCAGGTTATTCCCGCTTACTGCATTTACTGAACCTGAGATAAACGTTGTAGACGTAGCTGTGTACTTGATATCTCCGTTCACAATAATCTTCAAGTTGGCAACTTCACTTGATGAACCTTCAATTAGTATAGGATCTCCTGCGTTAAGATTAACGGTTTCTGGAACAGGAGAATATTTTGGCTCTTTGAAAGGACGATCAATTCTTGCAACTAAACCCGCATCATAAACAGGAATGTACATATCACTTGCATCTGCATTAGCTAACTTCTTAGACCCATTCCCACTTCTAAAAAGAATGGCGATCTTAAGAATCTTCTCTGAAGGATTTGTGATTCCGAAGAAAGTTCTGAGATCGGTACCGATTGTAAACTTCCACTTGTTAAATGCAACTGATGTTGCCTGTGCAGCAGCATTTGTAGTTCCCCATGTAAATGGAGCGTATCTCCAGTTGCTTGGTCCGGTACTAAGATTAGTGATCACACCTATATGTACGTACACATCAGAAGCTGTGTGATTGATCAATCCTTGATTCCCTTTATTAGCGTCTGCAGTTATCTCAACAGGAGATGAAGTTTCAGTAATAAATGATGGTGACCAGCTTAATAACTGAGCTTTCGCTGATGAGCAGATCATCAGTACAGCAAGCAACACCAAAGGAGCAGTGAGTAGCTTTTTAATCATAGCAAGCAATCATCTAAAGTGTAAAAAATACACACTCGTTAATGTGTAAATCGTACACAATATAGGAAGATTCCCGATTTTCCAAAAAAATGTTAAGAGAATAAATGAAAATTTAAGGCTGGATTAGCTGAAATCAATCCCTATCCACTTACGCTTGTTCTTTTCGTACTTGTCGAAATCGAACTTGTAAAGCTTTCCCGGACGATGAGGGACATCTTGTTCGTACTCCCCGATATCCTCCAAAAAGTCCATTGAAAAGAATTTCTTGCGGAAATTTCGCCTGTCAAGGGTTACACCAAGAATGGCTTCGTATAGGTTCTGAAGTTCACGAAGTGAGAACTTGTCGGGCAGCAGATTGAACCCTAAAGGATGCTCCTGAATACGTTTTTGAAGCCAGGAATAGCAAACATCCAGTATCTCTTTATGGTCAAAAGCCATGTCTTTAATAGAGTTCAAAGAATGCCAATGAAGTTCATTATCAGTTGTTTGCAACTCGTGGTGCTGTATGTTGAGTAACGAACAGTATGCTATAGTAATTACCCTTCCTCCCGGATGACGATTTGGCTTGCTGAAAGCCCTTACCTGTTCAAGATACACATCATTCATTCCGGTTCGCTCTGCCAAAACCCGGTACGCTGCATCGTCAAGTTCTTCGTTATCATCAGCAAAATCTCCCAAAAGAGACCATTTATCTCTATATAATTCAAGATCTGAGCGAATCAGGAGCACTTTTAACTCGTTTTCCTCAAAACCAAAAATTACACAGTCAACTGTGATGGGAACGCTGGGATAGCTTTTCACCAGCTTGTTTACATCCTTAATTAAACCGCCATTTTCATTTCGGTAAGCAGTTATTACGGCAGGTTCTTTCTTCATAAAACCAGTTTCGGGGTTGTTCAACAGCAATCGTTACAATCAGCCTCCAAAGTAAACATTTTTGAATATAATGTGTATGTTTTACACCTTGAATTTAGCCTCTAGGTGGTTTCCGCTTAACTTTATCGCACCAAAAACATCTATGTACAACAGCAGCCAGGTAAAGCAATTAAAACAGCTTACAGAAGAGTTGATCTCCCTTGGAAAAACTACCAAAGATGCTTCTCAACATATTGATACTCTGAGGTATGTGCTGCGTTTTCATGAACATCGGTATTATATAATGAGTGACTCGCTAATCACTGACTTTGAATATGACACCCTCTACAAACTGCTTGAGCGAACTGAAAAAGAACATCCAGAACTGGTTACAACAGATTCTCCTACACAACGAGTGGGTAGCAGTTTGAATCAATCTTTTCCAACGGTTCAACATTTGGTTCCGATGCTAAGTCTTGAGAATAGTTACAATGAGGAAGACCTGATTGATTGGGATCGAAAAGCCAAAGAACTCTCCGGTTTACCCGAAGTGGAATATTGCATTGAGCCAAAGTTTGACGGAGCAAGCATTTCGCTCATCTATGAAGATGATGTGCTGATAAGAGGAGCAACCAGAGGTGATGGTGTTCATGGTGATGATGTAACGAACAACATGAAGCAGATTCGATCGATTCCGTTAACTGCTAAATTCTCGGCCCATGGAATTCAACAGATAGAGATCAGGGGTGAAGTGATGATGAGCAAAGCATCTTTCAAACAATACAACGACGCACTGGCTGAGCAGAATTTGCCGCCACTGGCAAATCCAAGAAATGCAGCATCTGGAAGTTTGCGAATTAAAGACCCGAAAGAGGTTGCACGAAGAAAACTTGAAGCATTCTTATATAATATTAGTTACTACAATCTTGAAACAGAAGATAAGTTTCCTAAAGAGTTGATGAGCCATAGTGGATGTTTGGAATTACTTTGGAATTGCGGCTTCAGAAGTCCGCAGAAAGAAAAAGTTGTGGTGAAAGGAATTGATGCTGTGATAAAACACTGCAGGGAATACGAAGCAAAAAGAGATGATCTGCCTTATGAGATTGATGGAATGGTGATCAAAGTGAATAGTGTAGAGTTACAAGACATTCTTGGTATGACTACTCACCATCCAAGGTGGGCTATGGCTTTTAAGTTCAAAGCAAGGCAGGCAAATAGTAAACTAAGAGCTGTTGAATTCCAGGTGGGAAGAACAGGAGCGATAACACCTGTTGCTAAGATTGATCCTGTGCCGATAGGAGGTGTGACTGTCGGATCAATTTCTCTATTTAACGAAGATGTGATCAAAGAAAAAGAGCTGATGATCGGTGATACTGTTTTGGTTGAAAGAGCTGGTGACGTAATTCCTTATATCGTTCGTTCAAATGCCGAACTGAGAACAGGTGATGAGCAGCCGATTGTATTTCCTAAGAATTGTCCTGTTTGCGAAAGTGATTTAATGAAAGAGGAAAGTGAAGCCGTTTGGAGATGTGTAAACATTGAATGTGCTGCACAAGTGGTAGAAAGAATGATCCACTTTGTTAGTAAAGATGCGATGGATATTAAAAGCTTTGGGGAAGCAAACATTCGCAAGTTCTATGATCTTGGTTTAGTGAAAGATGTCCCAGGAATTTATACACTGGATTTTGAAGCCATCGGCAAACTGGAAGGATTTGGCAAAAAGAGCATTGAAAAACTACAGGAAGCAATTGAAGCAAGTAAACAACAGCCTTTGAACAGGTTGATATTTGGCTTGGGCATTCGATTCGTTGGAGAAACCACGGCAAAAACATTAGCGAACGCTGTAAATCATTTGCTGGATTTTGTTAATATGAGCCAGGAACAACTTCAGGAGTTGGAAGATGTAGGTGTGAAAGTAGCTAATAGTATTTCCCTGTTCTTTAGTAATGAGCCGAACATCGAAATGCTGAGACAACTTGAAACACTTGGTTTAAAGATGACGAATGAGAAGAAGCAATCATCCGGTGATGATTCTTTGCATGGTCAAACTTTTCTTTTCACTGGTACTATGAACAAATTAAAACGAAGTGATGCGGAAGCAATGGTAGAAGAACATGGTGGCAAACTGTTAAGTGGCGTGAGCAGCAAACTGAATTATCTTGTTGTGGGTGAAGATGCTGGGAGCAAATTGGAAAAAGCAAAGAAGATAAATACTATAAGAATCATTTCGGAAGATGAGTTTCTAATGTTGATTGAAGCAAATTCCGGTACTAACTTTTCCAAAGTTTAAATCTTGAATAAGTCTTAAGCTGTTGCTCAAGGCTCCGAACGTACAAGTGAGTGACACAACGGAAGTCAAAAAAATTTACTAAAGCTGATATCGTAAACATATATGCTACAAACTTCTACACTCAAGTTTTTAAAAGACCTGGCGAAAAATAATAACAAAGAATGGTTTGATGCCAACAGACCTCGATATGAAATTGCTAAGCAGGATTACATCCAATTTGCAGATGCAATTATTAAAGGCTTTTGCAAAAAAGATACTGACTTTGAAACGCTTGAACCGAGAAAGTGTTTGTTCCGGATAAATCGTGATGTTCGTTTCAGCAAGGATAAAAGTCCGTACAAAACCAACTTTGGTGCTTCGTTCGAGAGAGGTGGTAGAATTTCTCCTTTCGCAGCTTACTACTTACATATTGAGCCTGGAAAAAGTTTTATTGCCGGAGGTGTTTGGCAGCCGGATGCTGAAAGAACAAAAAAGATAAGACAGGAAATAGACTACAGTTGGAGTGATTTTAAGAAGATCATCCACAACAAAAAATTTGTTTCTCTGTTTCAGGACTTGGAGAAAACAAAAGAAACTAGTTTAAGCCGTGAGCCCAAGGGATATGAAAAACAAAATCCAGCGATTGATTACATAAAACTAAAAAGCTGGGTGGTGAGTACTCCTTTAACTGATGCCGAAATAACCAGCAAAGACATGTTGAAAAAGGTTTTAACCGCTTTTGAAACGATGCAACCAATGATCGTGTTTCTCAACAATGCATTAGCAGAATAAAAATTGGCTGCATGGATATGCAGCCAATAAAACCAGACTAAAACTAATGCACAAAATCTCAACTATATCTTATCTTATAATAAATAAGGCAAACAAGCATCACCACAGCTACAGACTAAACGGTATTTGTATTTTTTTAGGAGACATGATGATTTTGTCAGGTTACTATCTAAGATTATCAATAACCAAGTGATGCTTGCCATCATCTTATGAAGCTTTTTTATAAAAGGATCCGCTTAAAAAGCGGATCCTTTTCTTTTCGCACACAGTTAGAAACCTACCACTGCCTCGATCACATAACCATTGAACTTACCGCTTGAGCGAAAATCTGTTGTTGGGAAGTCTAAATATTTCTGATTCACTATTTCACCCTTCAACAGCATATTCTTAGTTACGAACCAACCAGCTGCAAATGCTGTACGGTTAATTTTTACATTTTGAAGTGTAGTTCCGAACAACATTTCAGATTTTACATTGTTGTAACGAGCACCTACATAAAGGCTTTCATTCTTAGCAAACCTGTATAAACCTTCAACAGCAAACTGGTTAGCTTTTCTTAGATTCACTTCATTTTTAGATCTGCCTTTAGCATGCTCATACGTTCCAAAAAATTCAAGTCCGTAAGCTTTTACAAAGCTGTTTAACATGAAAGCAGTAATTTTTTTACTGAATCCAGGATTGAAACGGCCAGAAGCAAAAATACCAGTAGAAGTAGGTAAAGCACCTGGTGCCCCTTTTTCCATAATGTTCTGATAGTTTGAACCTGTACGGTCTCCACTATACAATGTTAAACCACTACCTGCCTGGCTGCTGTTGGTGTACAAACTACCAGAGAAACGGAAACGAAGTGCATCACCTAATTTTTTGTCAATACCTGCTTTCAGATAGATTGAAGGATTTCTTTTTACGTTATCGTCCACGGCTGTTTTGTAAGTAGAATCCACGTGTCCTTTGATCATTCCATTTGTAAGACCGAATAAACCAAATAAACCATCTTTTTGCAGGATTACTTCACCACCAATTTCAGTTGCAAATGCATCCATAATATTTCCTTCCATAAAAGGAGACTGAAGTGTATGACCACCATCTGGACGGCGGAAGTGTGCATCACCATAATTCACCTCAAAGTGACCTATTTTAATAGTAGTAATCTTACTTAAATCAGCTGCAAGTTTTCCTTTGAAAGGTAATTTGTCGATTTGAAGGTATCCACCTTTTACCCAGAATTCATTGTGGTGACGAGAAGACATGTAGTTTGTAACGTTCATAGTGATACCGTTACCTAACTGAGCGTCAATAAACAGATTAGCCTGTGCTGTCATGAAACCTGGAGAAATTGGATATAGTCTGTTTGAACCACTACCAGTACTATTCAAGGCTGAAGGGTTTTCATGCTTAAGGTTCTGAAATTGCATGGTAAAACCGGCACCAAACCTGATTTTTTTGCCTTCATAGGGCTTATTTGCATTTTCTTTAGTTGTTTCGAAAACACCTATACCATTTTGGCTATAAGGTCTCCAATATGCAGGAGCACCATAGCTAAATTTTTCTTCTTCAGACTTTTGGTCTTGAGGTTTTGGCTGCTCCTGAGCTATTGTTGCCAATGGTATCATCATACCTATTGCAAGGAACAGTTTTACAGTTTTTGTGAAATACGTTTTCATTTGATAATTTTTTAATTGTGATTAGTTGCGTTAGCAGTTATTTATTACTTGGTGATTTTTAAGTTGTAGTTGATAGTGATCTGATCTCCGGTTTTAATTGTTCCAAACAATACTGTTGGAGGAGTTACTTTCCAATCAGTCATTTTGATCACTTTACTTCCAGAGCATGTAAAGCTTTTATCAGCAGCATTGTACTTGAGCGTTGCATTAAGATCAGTAAGCTTTGTTGTACCTGCTATAGTTAGGTTGCCTTTTCCTTTAAAGCTATAGGTAGTAGCATCTATAGCTGTAACGGTTCCTGTTGTCATCCAAAAATTGATGCTGGGATTTTTCTTTGTATCCAAAGCTTTGTACCCATTTTTATCCAATCCGCTGGTTCCGCTTTTTAATGTTTCTGCAGCCAGAACAAAGCTGAGACTTGAAACACTTGTTAGCTTTTCACCAGTCATTACAAGTGCAGCGTCACATTTGCCAACCTGAGAAATCATTTCCCAGTCGTGTAATGTAGAAGTGCCTTTAATAGAAACGGAAGCATTAGAAGCTCCAAATTTTAATTGTGCTACCGCAAGTCCGATTGTAAGTACCATTGCTATTATGGTGACTGACAGGATTTTAATCTTTTTCATGTTGTGAGTTTTATCTTAAATGATGTGGGTAGTATTTTTTATTTATAGGTCAAAAGTATCTTGAGATTCAGGCTATAATTATGAGCGATATCAACGGTTATTATGAGTTTTATCAATCGAAAACATGACGAGAGTCAGGTAGATCTATGAACCAGAAGCCTGGAAGCTATTAAGCTGATTGAAAGCAAGAGTAACTTAATACTCGTATCCTTAAATTTGTTCATGCAATTCCAAAACCTGCAAGTCGATTGGCAGCAGCTTCCACAGGCTGCTTCTGTTGAAATGAAACCAATTGAGAAAGCTTATTTGAAGGTGTTGTATTTAGCCTGGGGAATATTTTTCTTGCTCATGTTAGCAGCACTGATTCTAAGTCTTATCTACATTGACCCAACACCAACGTTTTTCTGGAAAGCTGTGATTATCTCTTCTTTTATTCTTCTTGTAATTGCTACATACATTATAACAGCAGCTTCATTCAAGCGAAAAGCATATGCTGTAAGAGAAAAAGATGTGCTCTACCGTACCGGTTGGATCTTTCAGAAACTACACATCATTCCTTTTAATCGTGTTCAGCATTGTGTGGTACAGTCAGGACCCATTGAGCGAAAATTTAAATTAGCCAGTATCAGCATCTATACGGCAGCATCAAACATTCACGACATTTCAATCAAAGGTTTAAAACCTGATGATGCAGAAGCACTGAAGTCGTTTATTATGCAGCAAATACAACCATTGAACTAAGATGAACTGGCAGGAACCTCAAAGACAATCAGCCATAGGCATATTTCTGTTTGCAGGTAAAGCCTTCAGGGAAATGATTGCTATTGTATTGATTATGTTTGGCTCCCTGATAAGGAAAGAAAAATCAACATCTGCTTACCTCATTACCTTACTAATTCTTGCAGTCATTATTTTCGGTAGAGCACTACTTGAATATTTGTACTTCAGATTTTATATTCTTGATGAACAATTTGTGGTGAAGAAGGGGCTTTTCGCAAAAAAGAATATTGTAATTCCTTTCGAAAGAATTCAAACCGTGCAACTGGAACAAAGCCTCTTTCACAGGATCATACATCACTACAAAGTTTCAATTGATACTGCCGGAAGCGATAAGGCTGAAGTAACAATTCATGCATTACCTTATGATAAAGCACTAAGCCTTAAAGCAGCTCTCACAGAACATGCAGATCAGGCAGTCGAAAACATTGATAGTGCAACAACTCAAAACCATATCATTAGTCTCTCGTTTAAAGACCTCATGAAACTTGCGATATCACACAATCACCTGGAAACGGTAGGATTGATGATCGCATTTTTACTTGCAAGATTCAATGATATCAAAGATTGGTTTGGAATTGATGCTTATGACTACCTCGAAGAACACGGAAAGGAAGTTGCAGTCACAACACAGGCAATAGGAATGCTTATCTTCTTTGCTTTAATAATTGCCATTCTTATTTCTGTGTTACGAATTGTACTCAAGTTCAGCGATCTGCAAATCACATTATCAGATAAAGGATTCAACCTTAAGCACGGCTTACTTAACTCCAAACAACAGTTCATCGGATCCAACAAGATTCAATATGTTCAGTGGAATGCAAACTGGATCAGGCGGAAAATTGGCATGTACATTTTCCATGTAAAAACTACGGGTGAGCAAGACATCAAGAACAAACAAAAAATCCAGGTTCCTGTTACACGAGCTGATTTTCTTACCACGTTAGCAGCATATTATCAATCCATATTTCCATCAGCAGAAAACAATGCAAACAACATCCAGAAAGTATATGCCTTTCGGAAAACCTTATTGATCGGCTTTCCAACAACGATAGTAATCACTACAGCATTATATTTTGCAGTTGACTGGTGGAGCTTGTTATTTCTTCTTTGGTTGATTTACTTCCACTTCAGAAATATTATTTACCGCAACAACTTTAGCTTTTGGGTGAATGATGATGCACTCGAGATCACATCTGGAGTTTGGGGAAGGCAAAGGCTGATCCTTAATTGGCATAAGATGCAGGTTGTTACCATCAGCCAGGGAATTTATCAACGATCTCATGAGCTGGCAGATCTTATCATACACACAGCCAGTGGAGATGTGGTGCTGCCTTACATCACTTTAGAGCAAGCTCAAATGCTCAGTGATTATGCTGCCATGAAAGCAGAAAGTTCGCAGAAACGTTGGATGTAAAATGCAACTTTTGTTCTACCCCTTACAACTTCTGGTTGTAACAGGTCTCGTTTTTTAAAAATGCTTAACAAATGTGTTTCTTACTTTGTTATTACAAAAAAACAGCTTATGAAAATATATATACTACTAACCTCTTTTATCTGTTCGTTGGTGGCCACCGCACAAGATTTAAAGACAAAAGACACTACTCGTTATTACGATCATAGTGCCTTTAGTATTGTTTACCAAAATCAGGCTTTTAACCATCTGAATGCAAGACTTCAAAAGTATTATCCAAAGTCTATCCCGCAGAATACGTTCGGAATTGCTATGGGAGGAAAAACTGCAGCCAATCAATTCTTGTTTCAGGGAGATGTTTCAATGAGCTTTGGAATCAATTCTGAGAGAGGAAAAGGTAATACAAATGTTTACTTTGTAGGGTTAAATTTAGAAGGCGGTATTTTTCTCACCAGGCCAGGTGCAGTTAGAATTTATCCTTTTGCCGGATTTGGTTTAGATGTGGCAGGTGTATCGGCAAAACAGAGAACGGACAATGTTAACTTCGATTCTGTCCTCTCAAATCCTATTACACGGGAAAATACAAGGCCTATTAATCTGGGTACTTTTTTTGTTTCATGGAAAAGCGGTATTGCCATAGACTTTGGTAATCCTAAAAAGCCAGATCATCCATACAGCTTTGGTTTAAGGGTAGGTTATAAGCAAAGCTTTAATAATGGCAGATGGATACTTGAAGGAGATAACAACTTTGCAAACGTACCTTCAGACAGATTAAAACAATGGTCTGCCGGAATCGTGTTCTATGGAGCTACGTCATCAACAAAAAAACATTGCAAAACTCACCAGAAGGTCCACGAAACTCATTTGTAGAGATACACTTTTTTGTACGGGTAAAAGTTACCATAATCTTCAATTGACAGATTACCTTTTGAATCTGTATTATAAGTGAAGCTTCCCCCGTTAAACTTCTTCAACGTACTACCTGAAAATAACTTGGGCAAGAGAAAAGTTTCAAATTGAAAAACAGGGCTACTGTAAATGAATAATAGTGGATGGGTTGATTTGAATACATTGATCAATGGATAATACAAGAAAGAACCCGAAAGAACTGGTGGACCATACTCAGTACACACGTAATAATCTGTAATGTTCGTTCCTGAATAAACCGGGATGAAATTATAGTGAGATGTAGCATCCAGCACAACAGAATCCAGAAAGTCTGAACCATTTTTGTAATAAAAATGAACACTGCTCACCAATGAATCTTTACCGTTGTACAGCTTGTATTTTTTTATATTCAATGGAAGGCTCGAATTTTTCATCGCATAGTCAATGTGACTATAGCCTGTGTTTGAATGCAGGTCAGCACGAATAAAGTTGCTGCTGTAGCTATAAGTAGATATAATGTATGGAGCTCCTATACCTGAATCAACCTTGATCTGTTTTACGAAATCGCCATTGTAGTACACACTGTATTTATTGTCGTTGTCACTGAAGGATACCAGTTTAGATAAACGTTCCTGCTTCTTTTCACAAGCAGCTATGGCAACAAGTGCCACAGCAAAACATAAGCAGCTAATCGTTCTCATGGAAAGGGAAGATACACAGCAAAAACGAAAAAGCTGCTCAAAATGAGCAGCTCCTATCGGGTTAGTAAGTACAGAAAAGTTATTTTTTAGAGGAAGCCTTCCTTTTTTGTGGGCTTGTCGTCTTTTTTGATGCTGTGCTGTTCTGGTTTCTTACAGCTGAACTTACACTGCCTGAACCAGACTTTCCTTTTGAAGTTGAACTTTTAGCAGGAGTTGCATTTTTTCTTGAGCTGACACCTGTTGGTGATGCCGCACGACTTTCTGTTCTTGTAGAAGTTCTGCTTTCAGCCCCGCTTTTGCTTGTACCTGTGCTTCGCTTTTCAATTGTTTCTGCTTTCTGGTTTACGCCACCAAAAACAGCAAGCTCTGTCAAAAGGAAATCTGCCTGGTACTCTTCCTCCAGTGTTTCATCAAGCAATTTTACTACTTGTGTTAAACCAAGTTCTTGTGCATACGCTTTCAGTGTTCCATAAGAACAGATCTCGTAATGTTCAATTTTTTGACAAGAAGCAATGATCGCTGCATCCAAAACATCTGGATCTATATCTTCTTTAAGAATTGAATTGCCTTCTGCAATAATACCTGCTGTTCCCTTACATTTTTGTCCGCTACTGAACAATCCAAACAACCCACCTTTTTTACCTGCACCTTTCTTTTCTTCACCAACTTTTAAAAGTTGCTGTACTTTATCAAGACGCAGCTTTTGTTTTCCGGTTATTTTAAGATGATCATGCAAAGCCTTTTTGAGCTTCTGATTTGTTGCAGCTTCGATCATCGTTGGAAGGGCTTCGATGATCTGCTCTTCGGCAGAGTAAACATCCATTACTTCGTGTACAAGTAATGCCCTTAGATCCTGGAGTTTTTCCATAACTGATTTTTTGATTCTATACTCAGTCATAAAAACTATGCCGCAACGGCTGGTGCGTTCTCGCAGAAATCGCTGAAGACGCAGAATATAGGTTGGCAATAGAGTAAAAGATTGGTTGCTCATCTAAGTTCCTTTTGTTGAAGAGTGCGACGCAAGAGACGAGGAGTAATGATCTGAAAGCTCAGTTCATAAAACTTATTATCTTCATTTTCAACAATCCCCGTAATGCAGAAAGGCAAACATCTCGCAGCTTTATTGTCAGGAATATTGGTATTTGTTGTGATGTTTTGGTGGAATCCATTTAGCTTGAACAATACCGCAGCACAGGTACTTGCTATCGCAGCTTTGATGATCACCTGGTGGGTTACTGAAGCTTTGCCAATGCCTGTTGTGGCTTTGATGCCACTAATCTTGTTTCCGTTGCTGGGGATTGCCAAGATGGAAGAGGTAGCATCGCCTTATGCCAACTCTGTGATCTTTCTTTTCATGGGTGGATTTATGATCGGACTTGCAATTGAAAAATGGAACTTGCACAAACGAATTGCACTTTCAATCGTAAAACTTACAGGCACCAGTGGAAACAGGATTGTTCTTGGATTTATTCTTGCCACAGGATTTATGAGTATGTGGCTGAGCAATACTGCAACAACCATGATGATGTATCCTATTGCCATGAGTGTTATCCAGGTGATGGAAACGAACAGTAAAACGAAAGGCAACCTGAACAATCTTTCTGTTTGTTTACTCTTGGCAATTGCTTATGCCAGCAATTTTGGAGGGATAGCAACCATCATCGGCACTCCACCAAATGTTGCCTATGTAGCGTTTTTAGAAAAGCACAATGGCTACACTTTTCAATTTGTGGATTGGATGAAGCTGTGTATGCCGATCTCGTTGGTATTATTGTTCAGCTTATATATTGTGATGACAAAACTGCTTTATCCTACCAATATTAAGCATGATAACACTGCAAAAGAGATGATCAGTTTTGAGCTGAAGCAGATGGGAAAGTTTAGCAAAGCTGAAAAGAGAGTGCTAACGGTTTTTGCTACTACAGCATTGCTTTGGATAACAAAAGACCTGATCAATGCCGGTCAAACTTATTTTAAGTTAGATGATACGATGATCGCTGTTTTTGGTGCTGTATTACTTTTTATTCTTCCTTCAGGAAGTGATGGAAGCAAGGTTCTCCTGGAGTGGTCGGATACTAAGAAAATGGCCTGGGGTATTCTTCTTTTGTTTGGAGGTGGGATTACTCTGGCAAATCAATTAGAGAAGGCCGGACTGATACAAAGTCTTGGGCATTGGATGGCTGGTTTTGGTGCAAGTGGATTATTGCTGGTATTCATCGTTGCTACTATGTCAATCTTTATTAGTGAGGTGATGAGCAATATTGCTCAGGTAATTGTATTTGCTCCGGTTGTTGCAGGAATGGCTGAAGGAATGCACATTGATCCTTTACCAATCGGTATGGCTATGACACTTGGTGCAAGTTGTGCCGGAATGTTGCCAATGGGAACTCCACCAAATGCTATTGTTTTTGCCAGCGGAAGATTAAAGTTGAAGCACATGACCACAACAGGTTTTGTGATGAATTTGATCTCTGCTGTGCTGATAACTCTTTTCTGTTGGTATTTACTTCCTGTGTTGGTGAAAGCGATTCAGTAAAGCATCTGTTACCTTTGAACGGTGAGCCAGGTACACAAAACGAAAGGTATTGTGCTTCGTACTTTGAAGTATGGAGAAACAAGTGTAATTGCTTTAGTGTACACAGAATTATTTGGTGTGCAGAGTTATATCGTGAAAGGGATCAGGCAAATCGGCAAAAAAGGACAAAACAAAGGAAGCTTCTTTCATCCTGCATCTATTCTTGAGATGGAAGTGTACAATAATGAGTTCAAGAACCTTCAGTTCATCAAAGAGTATCACTGGGATCATCTCTACACTTCCATTTTCTTTGATGTGGTGAAGAATGCCGTAGCCATGTACATGATCGAATTGCTGCAGCACAGTCTGAAACAACCTGAAGCAAATCCTGATCTGTTTTACATGATCGAGGATTCGCTGAAACAACTCGACAAAGGCAGCGAAGCATTTGCTGCAAATCTTCCTTTATACTTTACGCTGCATCTTGGAACAGAGCTTGGTTTTCAAATTCAGGGTGAGTACAGTTCACAAACTCCGGTTTTAGATCTTGCAGAAGGTCAGTTTGTAAAAGAACAACCCAATCACCAGCAATACATTGATGGAGAATTGGCAAAAATCACTTCAGAGATCAACTCCATTTCTTTTTACACTGATCTTGAGCAGGTAAAGCTTGGCAGAAACACCAGACGACAATTGTTAGAAGCTTACCAAACTTACATAGCACTTCATGTGCAGGATTTTGGTGAAATGCGAAGCTGGAAAGTGCTTCAGGAGATATTAAGCTAACCGCTGAATTTTTTCAAGGCTTTCATCAATCAAAATTATACCAGGCTTCTTTCCTTTTTCAAAGCTGCCAAGAACGTTATCCATTTCAAGTGCTTTGGCACCATTTAAAGTAGCCCAGCCAAGTATTTCTTCTAATTCAATCTTGGGGAAATGCTTTCGGATTGTTTTCATTTCATCAGCAATACTCAAACTCCAGTTGCTGGCAAGGCTGTCTGTTCCAAGAACGATGTCACAGTTGTTATTTCTGAATAGTTCAATTGGTGGGACTGCATTTTCAATGTATTGGTTAGCGTTTATACAAAGGCAGAAAAAAGTCTGGATGCTGGATGTTGGATGCTGGTGTTGTACAAACTGAATATCCTCTTCAGAAGTAAACGTGTTGTGAACCAGAATCGCATTTTTTGCAGGAGCCAACTTAGTGAAGTACGATTGAAGGCTTGATCTTTTTGTTGGTTGATGATGGCTGTTATCGATTTTCATCAACTCGTACATCCTGTTGAAATCGCCTGAGCCGTTAAGAAATAACTCATCTTCAAAAGCATTTTCCTGGTTATGGATGGAAACGACTTTGCCTTGAAAGTATGGTTGAATTTTCTCCCACAAATCATTGGAGACTGAATAAGGAGCATGAGGAACGATGGAACTGGATGCTGGATGCTGGATGCTGGATTGAAATAGCTCAAGCAATTCTTTTGCTCGTTGAAATCGCATCTCAGCAACTGAGGGAAGCCATCCACCCGATTCTATGAAGTTGTAGTAAGCAAGTCTGCCTTTCTGCTTTTGGGTAATGGTGAGTGAGTTATTACAGATATCACCAACTGCTACAATTCCGTTCTGCAGCATTTCATCTTCAGCATCTGAAATTGCTTGAAGTATTTCTTCTTCAGCATAATGCCTTTCTGTAACGATCTTCCAAACGAAATCTACAAGCCCAGTTTTTTCAGGAATTCTGCCTTTCATGTGGCTTAGCTCAAGATGGCAATGGCAGTTAATAAAGCCTGGAGAGAGAATTCCGTCTAGCTTTTCTATATCATCTCCGGCGTCTGAGGCAGGAACGATGGCTTCAATGGTTCCATCTTCAGCAGTAATAAGCACTTGCTGACGCTTAAGGAATTTTCTGCCGTCGAATATCTTTTCTGCCTGGAATTTGCGGAAAGCCACTATTGAAGTTTGTATTCTTTAACTAAAGCATCCGTTGGAATATGGAGCAGCTTACTAAAAGCCCTGATCATGTTAAGGGATAAAGGTTGCTTGTAGTTCAACACTTTACTCACTGTTCCTTTGTCCCCATACGCTTCTGCAAGGTCAGTAGCTTTGTAACCAAAGTCTTCCATCCGAATCTTTATCAGCTCTACAGGATCAAGTTCAGGAAGGATAGTTGTTCTTTCTTCATACTCACTTATGAGCTTAGCCAGCAGCTTTTTTTCTTTAAAGTCATCACTCCCTTTTTTGCAATATTTCACTTCTTCCCAACGTGTTAATGCGTTTTGGTATTCAGTTTCGTTTTCTATGATAAACCAGCTATTCATAATTACACAGTTGAAGGATCAATCTTATCATATTCATTATGCGTACCAATAAATCTCACCTCAATCGCTTCTACATCATAGAATACTTCTGCAATAAGTCGATATTTATTATGTACGATTTCAAATCTTGCCCTGTTATTCCTTACCATTTTTGCGTTTGGGAAAGAATCGATTACATCCTGCTTCTTTTTCCAAATTGCCGATGAAGTTGTTTGTTTCCATGCTGCAAGGCTTTTCCTGGAATCGGCATGCTTCGTGGCAAATTGATCCAAAAGCCTCAGATTGATAATCTGCATGAACGAAATTAGGCAAAGTTGGCAAAAAGCCAACTTAAATCTTGTAGGGATAGGGTTTGTAAATGGCATAAATTTGCTGCCAATTTCTCGCTGAATCCGCAAAAAACGCAGAAAATATACCTTCAGCGGCTTCGGCGATTTCTGCGAGAGATATTCATAGCTGAATAGTGAACCGAACGCACAAGTGAGTGACACAACGAAAGTTGATAGCAGCACTTCAGTTGGTGAAATAAAAAAAACAACAAATGTTAGATCAATTAGACGGAATAAAAGCAAGGTTTGAGCAACTTGGTGTGGCTTTGACCAATCCTGAGATCATTAATAATCAAAAGGAGTTTCACAGGTTGAGCAAGGAATATCGTGACCTGGAGAAGATCGTAAAGCCTTATGAGGAATATCGTAAGGTGATAGATGATTACAATTTCGCCAAAGAAAGCCTGAACGGTAGTGATGAAGAGATGAGAGAATTGGGTAAGATGGAAATGCCTGCTTTGGAAGAGCAAAAAACAATTCTGGAAGAACAGCTTACCCGTTTGTTGATTCCGAAAGATCCACAGGATGATAAAAATGCCGTTCTTGAAATTCGTGCAGGAACAGGTGGTGATGAGGCATCTTTATTTGCTGGTGACCTGCTGAACATGTACCTGAGATATTGCAATAAGAAAGGCTGGAAAACAGCTATCATAAGTGAAAGTGAGGGAACAGCTGGTGGTTACAAAGAAGTCGTGGTTGAAGTTCAGGGTGAAGATGTGTACGGAACAATGAAGTTTGAGAGTGGAGTGCATCGTGTACAGAGAGTTCCGGCTACAGAAACTCAGGGTCGTGTACATACGTCTGCTGCTACTGTTGCAGTAATGCCTGAAGCTGAAGAAGTGGATTTTGAATTAAACCCTGCCGACGTAAAAATGGAAACGGCACGAAGTGGTGGTGCTGGTGGTCAGAATGTAAACAAGGTGGAAACGAAAGTAATGCTGACTCACCTTCCCACAGGAACTGTGGTTGTTTGCCAAACAGAGAGAAGCCAGCTGGGCAACAGGGAAAAAGCAATGACCATGCTTCGTACCAGGTTATATGAAGAGGAAGTAAGAAAGCATGAAGAAGAGATTGCCCGTCACCGTAAAACTTTGGTGAGCACCGGTGACAGAAGTGCTAAGATCAGAACCTACAACTGGCCTCAGGGCAGGGTTACAGATCACCGTATCGGACTAACAGTTTATAACCTTGACGCTGTAGTCAATGGTGAAATAGACGAGTTCATCGAGCAGCTTCAAATGGCAGAAAATGCTGAGAAAATGAGTAAGCAGAATTAATGATACGTCTTGCTCTTATATTATTTTTATTCAGTTGTGGTAAAGGTCATAATAATCAAACTGATGTACGTATTACAATGGACACATCTCAATACGGATGGCATTTTATCAGTATTACTATAGATAGCACATTGGAGAAAAATAGAAAAATTATATTGAAACAAGTTTCTAAGGAACTCCAGCGAATTAAGGTCTCCGATATTAACGAAACTAGCTTTTGGGTTTTTGATCCTCAAGGAAAAGAAATATCAGATAGAATGAAGCTGGGTGCCATTACGAAACGTGGAGAAGACACATTTTTTGCTTTCTATAATCCAACTCAAGAAGATTTATTCACTGTGAAGCAATGGATGCCAATTGATTGGCGTTATGAGGAAATACAAAGGTTATCGCATCTGAAATTAGACTCCATATTAGCCGAACAATAAATTACTGCCCCATCAAATCACAATTAAGGCTTTACACATAGGCACAGAGGATACATAGTCTTCGCTGCTAAGAGAATAAAAAAGAGATAAGGAGCAAACCCTATCTCTTTTTCTTTTTTTACACTCCTTTTATCTCTTAGCCCACAGCGGAGCGTTATTGCTTTCCTTTCTCATATTTCTTTTCAGCTTCCTTCGCCTTTTCAAAATCCAGCACTACACCATTAATGCAATACCTCAATCCTGTTGGTGGAGGTCCATCTTCAAATACGTGTCCTAAATGTGCTTTACATCTGCCACACTGCACTTCCGTTCTTTCCATGCCATGAGTATTATCTGGTGTATATATGATAGAAGACTTACTGATCGGATCGTAAAAACTAGGCCAGCCACAACCACTGTCAAATTTTGTATCGCTTTTGAACAAAGCATTACCACAGGCTGCACAATAGTAAGTACCCGTTTCCTTCAAAGTTTGAAACGGACTTGTAAAAGGTCGTTCAGTACCTTTTTGCCTGGCAACCTGGTAAACCTCTGCCGGAAGGGCTTTTTTCCATTCTTCTTCAGTCAGTACAACTTTCGAGCTATCAGTTCTGGAATAAACCGGGTTAGTGGTTTTCTTCGTTGAATCCATTTTTGGTGATTTATTGGTTTGAGATTGGCAACTTCCTGTAAGAAAGGCAAGCACAAGTAAGAAACTCCACTTATTCATAATCGTTGATGTTTGATAAAGTTACGAGCCGTAGCCCTCGTTGGATGTGTAATCTAAAAACGGCAACGGTCACATTTCCTTTCAACAGCAATCGCAAACAGTTGTTTATTAATTGTTGAGCCTTATATTTGAGCCATAGCAAGCAACAATGTTTAACATTATTTTGTTCGGACCTCCCGGTAGTGGAAAAGGAACACAAAGCGAAAGACTCATCTCACAATACGGCTTCAAGCACCTTTCAACGGGTGATTTGCTGAGAAGCGAGATAGCCAAACAAACGCCATTGGGTATTGAGGCTAAGAACTTTATGGATAAAGGCCACCTGGTGCCTGATGAAGTGGTGATCGGTATGATCAGCTCAGCATTGGATAACCATCCTCAAGCCAAAGGGTTTCTTTTTGATGGTTTTCCAAGAACCCAGGCTCAATCTGAAGCTCTGGATAATCTGCTCAAACTAAAAAATACCGAGATCGGAGTTGTTCTGGCTCTTGATGTTTCTGAGGAAGAGCTGGTTAAAAGGCTACTAAATCGTGGACTCACCAGTGGAAGAAGTGATGACACCAATGAAGAGATCATCCGTAACAGGATCATAGAATATCATAAGAAAACATCAGCGGTGGCTGACTACTACAAGCAATTTGATAAAGTGATGTATGTAAAAGGTGAAGGCTCTGTAGATGAAATTTTTGAAGCACTATGCAGCGAGATCAACCAAAGACTGTCTTAATTCTATCGTAACCAATACCAACTGCCCAGTCCTGCAATGAAAGTTGCAGGACTTTTTGTTTCTCAGCCATAGCTTTTAGCGAAGGCTGATTTCTTTGCCACGGATTACACTGATTTACATGGATTAAGTGGTTATCACCTTAACAGTAAGTCAATCTTTATTTTCTTAGCTCCATTACTACTATTTAGCTTCTGTTGCGTATTCTAAGATTCGAGCAAATAAATATTAGGCTGCTAATTTTAGGTTTTCCTGGTAGGCGGATTGTTTTCTTACTACAGCGAACATTCTGTCTACCAATTTGCTTCTAATAATGTTTAGTGTGCTCATCTTGC
>JANPIB010000176.1:0-11488 GCA_031424775.1 Chitinophagales bacterium
ACTACTGGTGGTTTGATTTCGGAATCATGGGATTATTTGTAGGTATAATGATATTCGGAGTGAGCAGAGCTTTAGCCAGCAAACCACTGGTAGCGAAGCATCATCCATTCCTGAAAGAAAGTATCATACACCACACATAATCAGGAGCTGAGCGTATAATAATAGAGAACAAGATAAAACTTAGATACGATGTTTTTTGTAATTGCAGTTATCGTTTTAATATTCGTTGTGATCTTCCAGATTGCAAAAGCCAGCGAATATGTATCTATATTAAAAGGAGAGGAAGTTTCCCGTAGACAAAACAATAAGATCAACGGATTTCTGATGATTGCTTTCCTGGTTTTAGGGCTTATAGGAGTTTGGTGGTGTAATGAACTCTACTACGATAAAACCTTATTGCCTCACGAATCTGCAAGTGTTGAAGGAAAGGAAGTGGATGAAATGCTGTGGATTACTTTGGCTATGACCGGTATTGTATTTATTATCACACAGATTCTGCTTTTCTGGTTTGCTTATCGTTACCAGGAAAGTGATAAACGTAAACCTTTCTTCTTTTCGCATAATAACAAATTAGAGATCATCTGGACAGTTGTTCCGGCAATAGCTCTAACAGTTTTAGTTGTCATAGGTTTGAGAAACTGGTTCATTTTTACCGGCGATGCTCCAAAGAATGCAATGGTGGTTGAGGTTACTGGCAAACAATTCTCCTGGATGTTTCGTTATCCTGGTAAGGATGGGGTTTTTGGAAAAAAATATTTCCGATTGATCGATGAGGCTTCAAGTAATAACCTCGGTCAGATCTGGAGAGATACTACCATCCACGTAAAAAATTCAAGAGGCGGAACACGAGATATGAGCTTTAAAGCTGATAGTCACAATTTTGACGATGTCTTCAATGCTCAGACAATGTACCTGGTAAAGGGAAAACCTGTTAAGTTGATCATCAATGCAAGGGATGTGATCCACAATGTGGGCTTGCCACATTTTAGAATGAAAATGGATGCTGTTCCTGGTATGCCAACAACGCTTTGGTTTACACCAAAGTACACTACAAAGGAAATGGCAGAGATGACAAACAATCCGAATTTCACTTACGAAATTGCCTGTGACCAGATGTGTGGTAACGGACACTATTCAATGAAGGGAACCATTGTTGTTGTAACTCAAGATCAATTTGATGCATGGATGATGAACCAAAAACCGGCATATTATGCTGCTTTCCCAAGTTCAGATCCAAATCAAAAGCCAGCAAACGATACTACAGCAAAAGCAGGTGCACAATCTGCTCAGCTGAAACTTAAATAATTTTTTGAAAGACCTGAGATATGAGTAACGAAGCTGTATTGCATTCACACGACGTACATTCTCATGATGCTCATCACGAGCACCATCATCATGAGACCTTTATATCAAAATATGTTTTTAGCCAGGATCACAAAATGATCGCTAAGCAATTCCTGATCACAGGAATGGTGTGGGCTATCATTGGTGGTTTGATGTCTGTTCTATTCCGGTTTCAATTAGGCTATCCGGATGCTGAATTTCACTGGATGAAAGACCTTTTGGGTAAATGGGTAAACGATAAAGGACAAATTACTGCTGAATCTTATTACTCATTGGTTACCATCCACGGTACGGTACTGGTATTCTTTGTATTAACAGCCGGCTTAAGTGGAACTTTCGCAAACCTCCTGATCCCTCTTCAGGTTGGTGCAAGAGATATGGCTTCTCCAATGCTGAACATGCTTAGCTACTGGTTCTTTTTATCAGCCAGTTTGGTGATGCTTGCTTCTTTATTCGTAGAAACAGGACCATTTAGTGGTGGATGGACAGCTTATCCTCCATTGAGTGCTTTGGCTTCTGCACAACCCGGTTCTGGTGTAGGTATGGATCTATGGATAATAGCAATGGCCTTGTTCGTTGTATCATCCTTGCTTGGAGGTCTGAACTACATCGCTACAATTCTGAACATGCGTACCAAGGGTATGAGTATGACCAGATTGCCTTTAACGATCTGGGCATTGTTCTTCACCGCTATTCTTGGTGTATTATCTTTCCCTGTATTACTTTCTGGTTTTATCTTATTGATCTTCGATAGAAACTTTGGAACAAGCTTTTACCTGTCAGATATCTTTATTGCAACTAATAACGTAGGAGCTTTACCTAACGAAGGTGGTAACGCAGTTCTATACCAGCATTTATTCTGGTTCTTAGGTCACCCTGAGGTATATATCATCATCCTGCCGGCTATGGGAATGGTTTCGGAGGTGTTAGCAGTAAATTCCAGGAAGCCGATCTTCGGCTACATGGCGATGGTGGGTTCTCTTTTCGCCATCACTGTACTTGCATTCTTAGTTTGGGCTCACCATATGTTTGTAACGGGATTGAATCCATTCCTTGGATCCATCTTCGTATTACTTACATTGTTGATTGCTGTTCCTTCGGCTATTAAAGTATTTAACTGGCTTACAACGATCTGGCGAGGAAGTGTTCGATTTACACCTGCAATGATGTTTGCAATAGGATTTGTAAGCCTCTTCATTTCAGGTGGATTAACAGGTATCTGGCTCGGTAACTCAGCTTTGGATATTCACCTGCACGATACATATTTTGTTGTTGCTCACTTCCATATAGTAATGGGTGTTGCAGGAATCTTTGGAATGTATTGTGGAATTTACCATTGGTACCCGAAGATGTATGGTCGCTACTTGAATAACACATTGGGTTATATCCATTTTTGGGTAACGATCATCGGAGCTTACCTGATCTTCTGGCCAATGCACTATGAAGGTTTGGCAGGTATGCCACGTCGTTACTATGATTACAGCCAATGGGAAAGCTTTAAACAATTCATTGAGTTGAATAAATTTATTAGCACTGTAGCTATGATTGTGTTTGCAGCTCAGTTGTTGTTCTTGTTCAACTTCTTCTATTCAATCTGGAAGGGAAGAAAAGTAAAAAGCCAGAATCCTTGGGGTGCAACCACATTGGAGTGGACCACACCTATTAATCCTGGACACGGTAACTGGGTTGGTGAAATTCCTGAAGTACATCGTTGGGCATACGATTACGGTAAGGATGGACAGGAGTTTATTCAACAAACAACTCCGGTTGGTTCAAACGAAACGAACCATCACTAAAATCTAACAAGGGGATGACATTCTTCCGAAGGATGTTATCCCTTTATATACTTAATGCCCTGATCGTTCAGGGCATTGTTTTAAAGAGCGGTTGAAAATGAGTATGATGGCGAAAGCGGAATTACAGGAAAGTGCTTCACTTGAGTTTTCAATGAAAGCTAAGGTGAAGGATTATATGCAACTGATGAAGTTCACTTTGAGCTTCACCGTTGTTTTCTCCTGTGTGATCTGCTATTTGCTGGCTCCCTCAGTTGTAGAGTTTGACTGGAAGATGATCGGACTTCTTTTTCTGGCAGGAATGCTGGTAACTGGAAGTGCCAATGCAATCAACCAAGCTGTAGAGAAAGATACTGATGCTCAAATGAAGAGAACAGGCAAAAGGCCTGTTGCGTCTGGTAGAATGAGCCAACAGGAAGCATACACCTTTGCTTTACTTGCGGGGCTTGTTGGAGTTGCAATGATGTGGTACTTCTTTAACCTTGATGCTGCTTTGCTCTCGTTGTTTAGTTTGTTTCTTTACGCTTACATCTATACACCGCTGAAGAAAGTAAATAGCATTGCGGTTTTGGTTGGTGCTTTTCCCGGTGCTTTGCCATGTTTGATTGGATGGGTAGCAGGAACAGGAATTGTAAATCCTTTTGCAACTGTAACTCAGGAGAACGGGGCTGAAATTTCTAACATGGCCGGATGGGCTTTGTTTGGAATTCAATTCTTGTGGCAGTTCCCTCATTTTTGGGCAATTGCCTGGGTGGCACATCAAGATTACAGTAGGGTTGGATTTAAGCTGCTACCTTCAGACAAAGGACCAACAAAGTTTACCGCACTACAGGCAATAATGTATTCTGTGTTGATGATACCGGTTGGCTTGTTGCCTTACTACTTTAATTTGACTGGTAGTATAAGCATGTGGATCGTGCTGTTTGCTAATATTTTCATGGTAGTTCAATCAGTTAGATTGTACAGCGACATGAGTGTGAAGTCTGCAAGACGGGTGATGTTCAGTAGTTATATATACTTGCCAATTGTTTTGTTAGCATTATTGGCTGATAAGATCAGGTGAGTAAAGAACGAGCAGTACAAGAGTGCGACGCAACGAAGTTGAGAAGAGATCAGAAGCTGGCTAAATAAAAAGTGATGATGAATATGAGTGTTTCGCAGGAAAGAAAAAGATTGCACCCTCACAAGTTTACTTTGTGGGTGGCAATAGCATCTATTGTGATGATGTTTGCCGGTTTAACGAGTGCTTACATAGTGAAGAAAGCAAATAGCCAATGGCTTGAGTTTACTTTACCAACAGTATTCTGGTATTCAACGCTTACCATAATTGTTAGCAGCATTACGATGCATCTTGCAATAAAGTCGTTCAAAGCAAGAGAGATGAGACGTTACAGGATACTCCTTGGATTGACGATGTTATTGGGAATTACGTTTGTAGTGTTGCAATTAGTTGGGTTTGAAAAGATTGATGAAGGTGGAGTTTCATTGTTCGGATACGACAGTAATCCTTCAGCATCTTTTGTTGGAATAATTTTCGGGCTGCATGGATTGCACGTGATAGGTGGAATTGTAGCTTTGATCGTTATTTTCTTAAGAGCCTACATTGGCAACAAGAAAGTGTATAGCAGCACCGGAATTGAGATAATGGGTACTTACTGGCATTTTGTAGATCTGCTTTGGCTGTACCTGTTCATATTTTTAAATTGGATGTAATTGTGAAGCAGAAAATTGAATGTTTTCTGTAAGAATTAAACAGTAGAGAATAAATTTGCGAACCAAATATCTATAACCAGATGTCAACAACTGTTACAACAACAGGAACCAAGTGGTGGAGTGGTGGCCGAAGCCCGTTTAACGTGGAGTATGGCAAATTGATGATGTGGTACTTCCTGATGAGTGATGCATTCACTTTTGGTGCCTTCCTTATTGCTTACGGTACCGTACGTTTCTCAGCAAACGGCTGGCCTGATCCGAACGAAGTTTTTCAATCTTTTCCAGGCTTGGGTAATGGACTTCCGTTGCTGTTTGTGAGCTTAATGACCTTCATCCTCATCGTTAGTTCTGTAACCATGGTGTTGGCAGTACATGCTGGTCATAGAGGCGATAAAGCAGGCGTAATTAAAAATATGATCTGGACGATCCTTGGTGGTCTGGCTTTCTTAGGTTGCCAGGCTTGGGAATGGACTCACCTGTTTCATGAAGGTGCATGGTGGGGTAGCAATCCTTTTGCAAATGGAGACGGCTCTACTGGTCACCAGGATTTTACAAACTTCTTCTTTACTATTACGGGTTTCCACGGATTTCACGTATTCTCAGGTGTCGTGATCAACATTATTGTTTTATTAATGACAATCAATGGTGTGTTTGAAAGAAGAGGTCATTATCTGATGATAGAAAAAGTAGGATTGTACTGGCACTTTGTTGACTTAGTTTGGGTGTTTGTATTTACAATGTTCTATCTGGTTTAATTAAAATGCATAACTAAATAATTATGGCACATACAGCACATGCTGATTCAAACTCGGGAAGAAAAGAAATATGGAGAGTAACCATTATCCTGTCGGTTTTAACGCTAATTGAATTAGGAATTGGATTTGGAATGTATTTGTGGCTTAAAGACGACGGATTTTTGAGGAGCTTCTTAAAAGGCGTGATCATCATTTTGATGTTAGCTAAAGCATTTTATATCGTTTCTTATTTCATGCACCTGGGTCATGAGTTGAGAAACATGATTATGACGATCGTTGTTCCTTTGGGATTGTTCATCTGGTTCATTATTGCTTTCCTGTACGATGGTAATTCATTCAAAGTGTTGAGAAACACTTACGACCCAGCTTACAAGGAAAGATCAACCGAGAAAACCAATCAGGGTTCTCCTGAAGGGAAGCATGGTGTGAAAGATGTTAAGCCCCAGGGAAAATCGTCAGAGAACCCAGGCAGCCACGGAGGTGGACATTGATAAATTCGTCTAAATATTTTTAAGATATCGTCCTGGCTGTATATGCCGGGACGTTTTTTATACATAGCTATGAACCAACGAGCTTTCTTAACTGTTCTTGTAGCGATCATGATACCAGTTATTTGTTACCTGGCAGTAAAATATGCCAGTGAACAAACTGTAGTAATGCCGAAGAAATATTATTCGGATGATATTATTGAAGGTGTAGAGGATGGCAAACGTTTCTCCGACACCGTTTGGCACAGAACAGAGAATTTCAGGCTGGTAAATCAGCTTGGCGATAGTGTTGAGTTGTACGATGTTCAGAACAAGATCATCATTGCAGACTTCTTTTTCACCAGGTGTTTAGGACCTTGTCCTAAGATGACTGCGAACATGAGAAAACTGCAGGCAAGTTTCTCTCAGCAGAAAGAAGGTCCGAAGAAAGTTGACAGCTCGATTGTACATTTTCTCTCGTTCACCGTAGATCCTGTTTACGATTCAGTACCGGTGTTGAAAGCTTATGCAGATCGTTTTAATGCAACACATGACAACTGGTGGTTTATCACAGGTCCTAAGCAAGACATTTACAACTTCGCAATAAATGAATTGAAGTTAGGAGTTGAAGACAGAGGTGGCGGCTCAGTTGATACGTCATTCATACACTCACCAACCTTTGTTTTGTTAGATAAGAATTTTTTGGTGAGGGGATATTATAATGGAACAGATTCGATCGCTCTTTCCAGGCTAGCCAAGGATGTAGGTTTACTGATGCTTGAGAAAGATAAAAAGAAATCAAGCACCATTTTCCAGGAGATCATTAGCCTTTCATGGCTTTGGCTGATCGTTGTGTTCATGATCATCGCATTTGTTTTGTATTTAAGACGGAGAAGAAATATCACAGAAGCAAAAGCATAAACTATGTTAGCCCCCAGTATTAAGAAAAATGATAAGCAGGCAAAAATTCTGATCGGCATTTTTTCATTTGTTGTATTTGCAGTGATTGTGAGCCTGGGAGCCATTAAAAAACTTGATGTTGATCTGGGGTTTGATCCTCATGTGTTTGCTTTAGTAAATGCCATCATCAATTCACTGGTAGCTGTTCTTTTGATCGCTGCTTACGTTGCAGTGAGAAAGAAGAATTATTTGCAACATAAGAAGTTGATGTTTGGTGCTATGTACCTTTCAATCGCTTTCCTTCTGTCTTACATTGCTCATCACTTGTTGGCAGGCGAAACGAGATTTGGAGGTGAAGGTGTTATAAGATACGTGTACTTTGCTTTACTTTCTACACACATTCTGTTGGCTGCTGTAATTCTGCCATTCATTTTGTTTACAGCTTATCGGGGATTAACAGGTGAATACGAAAAGCACAAGAAGCTTTCAAAATATACCTGGCCATTATGGCTGTACGTGGCAATAACAGGACCATTAGTATATTTAATGATTAGCCCATATTATAGGTGATGAAACAAAGAACTGCTTTATATACACTACGCATACTATACTTTGGTATGCTGATAGGTATGGTTTTGTTTGTTGGTGTCATATACTTTTTAAGCAGTCAATCTGAGGCTTCAATTCCTGAAGAAGGAACAGGTAGGATATTTCTAATTGCATCGTTCGTACTTGCAACTCTGTGTCTTTCTCTTTCAGGTTATTTACAAAAAAGAGATTTAGTTAAGATTCGAACATTGAATTCAATCACTGAAAAATTTGCTAAGTATCGCAGCGTTGTGATTAGAAATTTCGCCATCATTGAAGGGTCAGCTTTGTTGGCAATAATTTCATTTTATGTAACCCATAAGACACAGGTCTTGGTGCTTGCAGCCTTGATTATTATTTATTTCTTGTTTCAATATCCCTCAACAAGAAAGATTGCTTCACATATTGAAGAAAGTCCTGGTGATATACAAAACTTAGAGTCCTAACTCTTCCATAGGATTCCAAAAGTGCTTTTCAAAGTCAATAATCATATCATTCTTCACTTTGATCTTTTCTTTTTCAAGTAATTCCTGCATTGCAGTTGGTGTATCAAAATGAATCTTACCCGATAACATTCCATTCCTGTTCACTACACGGTGTGCAGGAACTTTTGGTTTAACACGATGGGCTCCATTCATGGCCCAGCCAACCATTCTTGCACTCAGCTTTGTTCCAAGGTAAGTTGCAATTGCACCATAAGAACTAACCCTGCCTTTCGGGATAAGCCTAACTACCTCCCAAACATCTTCAAAAAAGCCCGGTTGATCCGGTGCTCTTTTTACTGCAACTTTTTTGGGTGAGTTAGTTTTTTTCATCCTGGTTATTTTCTAATTCTCTTTTCTTCAGCAATTGTGTTCGTTTCGGTTCAGGAACATTCTTATAATCGTAAGGACAGTTCTTACAACCATTGCCACAGCAATAACCTCTGCTTAAAAGATACTCTGCATTAAATACAACCAATCCATCTGAGTTGTAATAGAACTCATCATCATCCAATATTTTCCTGCTCACCAATGATCGTTTTAAGTGTAAGATCTCTCTCTGCTGATAATTCCTTGTTCAGCCTGAACTTAAGATAATGTACCCTGTTGCTTTGTGCAATATCCAGCTTCTCGTAGTGGGTTTTGATCTCAAGTTCGGGTTTCCTATTCTCTGATGCGTAAACATCATCCATATCTTCAAGCAATTCTAATTCGTATAGATCGATTACCGTTTTTGTGAACTTGTATAAAGCCGGGCTGTCAGTTTTCAGGTTGATAGCACCACCTTGCTTAAGTATCTGTTGATACGATCTGAGAAACTTGGGATGTGTTAATCGCTTCTTTGCTTTAGAAGTCCTGAGTTGCGGATCAGGAAAGGTTATCCAGATTTCACTCACCTCATCTTTTCCAAAATAATCTGTGATCTTATCAATCTCTGTTCGTAAGAACGCAACATTGGTAAGGTTATTTTCCAGAGCTGTCTTTGCTCCACGCCAAATTCGGTTTCCTTTAATATCAACTCCAATAAAATTTAGACCTGGATATATTTCACCTAAACCAATGGCATATTCACCTTTACCACAAGCAAGTTCAAGTATAATATTATGCCCGTTCTTGAAAAACTGGTTCCATTGCCCTTTCATATTTAAAGGGTGCTCAAGAACATTCGGAAAGTTCTTTATCTCGGCAAAACGTATCAGCTTTTTTAGTCCCATCAGCTGGCAAATATAGATTACCGTTTCACCCGATTCATATTGAATTTGTGTAAATTGTAGAGTAATCTTGCACAAACTCAGGCGATACTTTAATGAAGAACTACCCTCTAAGGCTCTCTATCCTCTATTTCCTAATGGCTTCTATGTGGATTTTCCTTAGTGACCATTTTGTTGAGCTATTAGTTCCCGTGCAATATCTTACTACTGCCCAGTCTATAAAAGGGTTCGGATTTATCATCGCTACGGCTTTTGGATTGTATTTTATTGTACGGCATTATTATCACCTCATCAGTAAAAACGAATCTGAATACCGGAAACTGTTTAAGGATAATCCTCACCCAATGTGGGTGTACGATATTGATACTTTAAAGTTCCTGACTGTAAATGATGCTGCCATTTCCAAGTACCAATACAGTTCACAGGAATTCTTAGAAATGAACATTACCGAAATAAGACCTGCGGAAGACCAGGATTCTATATTGATGTTTGTAAAGCGAATAGAGGAAAAGCGATATCACGATGCTGGCATTTGGCGACACAAAGACAAAATGGGTCGGGTTTTCTTTGCAAGAGTTACATCTCACAGCACCAGTTTCGGAAATGCCAATGCAAGAGTTGTGCTTGCTATAGATGTTAACGAGCAGGTACAAGCACAACGAAAAACGCAACTCTCAGAAACTAAGCTGAAAGGATTGATCAATAACACTGATGATCTTATCTGGATGGTAGATACTGTAGGTGTTATTGTAACCGCAAATGAAGCTTTCAAACAAAAATTCAAAAAGACATTTGGATTTGAGGTTGATCTTAAAGAACGAATGCTTCTTGAAAACCTCTCGCCCGAGGGATTTTTAGTTCAATGGGAGAAATACATAAAAAAAGCATTTAAAGGAGAAAGCTTACGAGTGGAAGAAGAAGTGTTAACTGAGGATAAGAAAGAGTGTTTTGACATAATCGTGAATCCCATTTACGGAGACAGAAACGAAATTATTGGTGTGGGATGTTTTGCAAGAGATATCACGAGTAGAAAAAGTGCCGAGAACCAGATCAAAGACCAGGTTAAAAAATTAAAAGAGGTAGCCTGGATACAATCACACCAGGTACGAAAGCCGTTAGCTAATATCATGGGTCTTTTACATTTACTCCAGTCAAAAAATATTGATGCTACACAACACCAGGAGCTATTTCAGCACATGGAAGTGAGCTGCCAGGAATTGGATTCGGTTGTAAAAGAGATCGTTGAAAAATCTTCTACTGATTCCACTTCTGAAACCTAGGCATAGTTTTTCCGGTTGTATAGAAAACGCTTGCTATGTTAAGAGACGGTGCAAACAAAAGTTTGTGGCAGGAAACTTTGCCTCTTTATCATCCAAAACACAAGATCGTTCCTGAGAGTATTGTGGATGTACTGATCGTTGGCGGAGGAATCACAGGATTATCAACAGCTTTGGAGTTGCAGAAATCAGGTAAAGAGTGTTTGATCATCGAAGCTCACAGCATCGGCTTTGGAACAACAGGTGGAACAACAGCTCACCTTAATACTTTTCTTGATACCACTTATGACCAGATCATCAGCGACTTTGGGGAAAAGGCTGCACAGCTGGTTTTTAAATCAACTACAGAATCCATTGCAAGCATTAAAAGAAATATAGACGAGTATAATATTGATTGTGGCTTTGAGCATAAAGATGGATACCTCTACTCACAAAATGCAGAGCAAACAAAAAATCTGAAGAAAGTTGTTGAGGCCTGCAAAAAAGTAGGAATGGATATCAGCTATACTGATCAGGTTCCAGTTCCTATTCCATTTGAAAAGGCGATTCGATTCTCAGGTCAGGCTCAGTTCCATCCAACAAAATATATCTATGGTTTAGCCGAAGCGTATGAAAATTTAGGAGGCTTCCTGGTACAAAATTGCCGTTTAGAAAGTTATGAAAGCAACGGCTTGGTAGAGGTAAAAACAAGTTGGGGAGTGATCAGAGCTCGGAAGCTTGTTTTTGCTACACATATTCCTCCCGGTATCAATTTGCTGCATTTTCGTTGTGCACCGTATCGTAGCTATGCTATGGCTGTGAAGTTGGCTGATGGAAAATATCCTGATGCTTTAGCATACGATATGTACGATCCATATCATTATTACAGAACTCAGGAACTTAATGGAGAGAAGTATCTGGTAGTTGGTGGTGAAGATCATAAAACCGGACACAATGAGAATACCGATTTCTGTTTTTC
>JANPIB010000177.1:0-10654 GCA_031424775.1 Chitinophagales bacterium
ACAGTTGCAGCTGATTTTGGTACCATCTCCAGCCAATTCTTGCACTGTTGGTGTGATGGTCAGTATTGTTATCGGCAAAGCCATACAACTTGTTGATGTCTCTTTGATTGTTCGTATCAGCACAGCGATAAAGGGCTGAGCTATCAAACTTTACCAGGAATTTCATTTCGGTGATACTAACAGGCTTGTAAGCATTTTTATCAGTACTATGACCGCCTTTGGCTATATAGTGTTGTGTCCAACCATTTGGTGTTGGTTGAGTTGGTAATGGATTCGTTGCGTCGTTTGAGACTTCTTTCTGGCAAGCAGTTAATGCCAGGAAAAGAAGTACTGCAAACAAAGGTTTGGCAGACATTGCAAGTAGTGTTTCGAGTTTAAAAGTAATCAGCTTAACTGATTATCACAATTAAATACGGATTAGAAACATTAATGGTTTGCATCAGTATAAATCATCAATTACAAATCTTTGATCCAGATATGAATATCCTGGGGAGCCGTTTCATCTCCACCAAAAAATGCATATAACTGGTAGCCTGTAGCCTGAACAGTAGTTGATGCTCTCGGCATGGTAACCTGTGCACCATTTACATTGAAAATATAAGCGTTACCCTCTACCCTGATGCTGCAGTTGATCTCCTGGTTTAATGGAAACGAAGCAATGAATTGATGTGATTGAACTGAGTTATTGTACACATAAGCAAAAAGCTGTAGCTGATTTTGGTACCATCTCCATCCAATTCTTGCACTGTTGATGTGGTGTTCCTGGTTATTGTCGGAGAAACCATAGAGTTTGTTGATGTCAAATTGATTGTCGGCTACCGCAGTTTGATAAATAGCACTGTTATCAAACTTTACCGCAAACTTCATCTCGGCCGTGTTTACAGCTTTATAGCCTACCTGGTTAGAATTACTCTGACCTTTAGAAATCACATGTTCAACAAATACATTGGCGGGAGCATTTGTGCCAATTCGATCTTTGATATTTTCAACGGCTTTGGTGCAGGAGCTAAAGGTAAACAGCAGGCATACAGCCAATAAGGTGGATAGTGTTTTCATAGGTTGTTTTCAATTGGAGTTCTAAATTACTTTTCCGTTTAACCTGGTGCAATTAAATGGAACTTAACTACTGGCTTAAAGCCTTTAATTAAGCTAATTTTACCAATTCATAAAAGAGGGAAGAGTGCCAGACATTATACAATTACTTACTGATAATATTGCGAACCAGATTGCTGCGGGAGAAGTAATTCAAAGACCGGCAAGTGCTGTAAAAGAACTACTTGAGAATGCTGTTGATGCCGAAGCCACTGAAATAAAGCTGATCGTTAATGATGCGGGAAAAGCATTATTGCAGGTGATTGATAATGGCAAGGGAATGAGTGAGACGGATGCAAGGATGTCTTTTGAGCGTCATGCTACCAGCAAGATCCGTGATATAGAAGATCTTTTTCGCATCAAGACAATGGGTTTTCGTGGTGAAGCTTTGGCTTCGATCGCTGCTGTGGCACAGGTAGAGATGAAAACCCGTAGAGCAGAAGACGAACTTGGAACTTACATAGAGATCGAAAACAGTATAGTTAAGAAGCAAGAGCCTTGCAGTTATTCAACCGGAACGAATATTTCTATGAAGAATCTTTTCTTCAACGTTCCTGCACGAAGAAATTTTTTGAAAAGCAATGCTGCAGAGCTTAGGCATATTGTTGATGAGTTCATCAGGGTGGCAATGTCTTTTCCTGATATCTTCTTTTCACTTACCAGTAATGGTCAGCAGGTGTTTCATCTTGAAGCTGGAACGTTGAAGCAACGCATCATCCAGATACTCGGTAATCAATACAATGCAAAACTGGTTGCTGTAAAAGAAGACACTGATTACATGATCATCTCGGGTTTTGTTGGTAAACCTGAAACGGCAAGAAAAACAAGAGGTGATCAATACTTCTTCGTAAATAATCGCTTTATCAAAAGTGCTTACCTGAATCATGCTGTGATGGGTGCTTTTGATGATATGATTGCTAAAGACAGTTTTCCTGCTTATGTGTTGTTCATAGATCTTGATCCTTCACAAGTGGATATTAATGTTCACCCTACCAAACAGGAGATCAAGTTTGAGGATGAAAAGATCGTATATGCATTTGTGCAGGCTGCAGTTAAACATGCACTGGCTCAGTTTAGTATTGCACCATCGCTTGATTTTAGTCTGAATGCTGAGATACAATCTTTAGATGCAGTGAGTAAACCTTTCACTGCGGATAAGCAAGATGCCACTTCAGGTTCATCTCTGTACAAAACCTTTACGCAGAAGAACCAGGCACATGCCATTGACCCGAATGAGAAAAGTGAACTGAGGCATTGGAAGGAGTTCTTTACACCAACAAGTCGTGAATCGTCAGACGTGAGGGGTGAAACGCCAAAGCCATTGTATGATACTCCAAAAGAAAGTAGTGGGTTTTCTTATGAACGTTCTAAAAACCAGCATCCAGCATCCAGCATCCAGCTTCTCGATTCACCATTACTTCAACTGCACAGTACTTATATCATTGCTGCTACAACTGCAGGATTCATGCTTGTTCACCAGCAACTGGCACATGAAAGAGTGTTGTATGATAAGTATGCAGAGACAGCTTTTGGTAAACAGATGACCACACAAAAAAGCTTGTTTCCGGTAACCTTTGAATTGGCTACATCAGATGCTGTGTTATTAGAAGACCTGATGCCTGAACTTTCAGTGATCGGTTTCCAGATTGAAGAGTTTGGAACAAATACATTTGTGATTCAGGGAACTCCTGCTGATGTATTGCAGGGAAATGAAAAGCATTCCATTGAATTGTTGTTAGAACAGTTCAAGCACTTCAACAGCGATATGAAATTCTCAAAAAGAGAAAAGCTGGTTAGATGTATGGCAAGACAACAGGCAATTAAAGCTGGTCAGCATTTACAGCAGCGAGAAATGCATGCTTTGATAGAAGAGTTGTTCAAATGCAGTACTCCGAATGTTACTCCAACCGGAAGTCCTACTTACCTCGAGTTTAAAGAAGATTATTTGGATAGGATGTTTGGGAGATAGAAGAACCATAGCCTCCTCTATCTCCTCCAAAGGAGGAGGAAATGGAGAAGATATTAGCGAAGGTTATAGTCATCTTTGAATCATCGTTCAAAAGTCCCTCCTTTGGAGGGATTTAGGGAGGCTTCAATATTTCTCCGCTACAGAACTCAAAAACTTCTCTACTGCTCTCCTGATTTTGGTTGTATTTCCCATGTGATTATTTATCAGCACCGAGAAGATGATGGTCTTATTCTTTTTGCTGATGAGAAAGCCACTTAATGCAATATTGTTACTGAGTGTTCCTGTTTTAGCAAAAATGCGATCCTTGAGGTTGATGTAGTAGTTAGTCAACGTTCCTTCTCCACCTGTTGCAAGAATAGTGGTGATACGATTCCATTCGAAATCAGTTTTCATTTTATTGAGGACTGTTACAAAATCCTGCGGTGAAAAAAGATTGTATCGGCTTAGACCAGAACCATCTACCCATCTTGGTTTTTGGGGAAGGTCCTTATAGTCAGTTTTGAGGAGACTGTCGATGATCTTAGCATCGTTCATTACACCTGTCATTTCGTTGCTGACCATGAGAAGGGTTTGCTCGGCAAAGAAATTATCGCTGCGATGCATCATTGGTTTGAGGAGAGAGTCGGTGGGTTGGGAGTGAATGGTTTTCCAGATCCCCCTTACCGTATCAAACTTTCCATCAATCCATAACCATTTGAACTTGGCAGAGTCTGCTAATAGAGTTAAAGGAAGTGCCCAATCTTTTGTTGAAAAGGGCATTGAAAAAGTTTGGGGAAGTTTAGAGGATGAATGTTCTATATAAAACCAATTATCCTCTTTTTTTCTAAAAAGCTTTAATCTCAGGCTTGGTGTTTCATTATTCTCGGAATATGTGGGATCATAAATGCTGAATGCTGAGTTCACTGCATAGTCAAAATAAAAAGGGGTCACTCTTACTAACCTGTTAAACCCCCATGTCGCTCTGGAGCGCTGAGAAACGGGCAAAATAGAACCATGAATAATATTCCCATAAATAGGAAATAAGCTTCTTTCTGCCATATAGTCTTCTAGATAATCGTTCCAAGCCCAACCATTACCTAATTCAGTAAAGCCTTTATTCATGAGGCTTGGAATTTTTGCAATCTTAATTTCATGAGTTTGCTTAATAAAGAAATTATAAACGTTATGAAGTTTGAAATCTGGGTGTAAAAGCGTTGGGTCTCCGGATGGTTGTAATAGTAAAGTATCATTTATCCAATTGTATCTCAATCCCACCAAACTATCACCCAAATGTTTCATTGCTGCATAACAAGTAAACAGTTTGGTATTACTTGCAGGAATAAAATATTTATCTCCCTGGTAGTTGTACAGGTATTTGTTTGCTGAAGCATCGTAAATGCTGATGCCTACATGTGCTGCAGTAAAGTTGCTGTCGGTGAGAATGGTTTCTTGGGCTTGTTTAGAGATGAATTTGGAAGAGGAACAGGCTACAAGCTGTAAGCTGCAAGCCAGAATGATGATAAGCTGAAGCTGATTTCGCATATTAAATTTATCGTTAGAGTTTGTTTACAATCTCTGCCAGCCACTTCAACTCTTTATCGCTGATATTTTCCTTATCAGACTTGTCGTAAATAGCAGCGAGATAAACAACAGACTTGATCATTTTTACAAAAGTGATTATTCTTGCTCCTCCTGATTTTCCTTTGGCTTTACTTTTTATGGCTAACCTGATTTTATAAAAGTCGTTTCCTAAAGAGCTTCCCTGATTGGGGTTGGCTTGAAGGCTTTCTATAAATGCAGCTAAGTCGCTTTTGAAAGAGGGATATTTTTTAGCTAAGCGTTTGGCTTCTTTCTCAAAGTCAGGAAGGGTACGTACACTAAAGCTCATTTAAAAATGATTTAGCAGACCTGCTTTTGATTTTACCATTATCAGCTAAAATAGCTTCCTGCATTCCTTTAGCTATATGAAACAACGTTTTCTTTTTAGCAGTGTCTTCTTTTTTGATACTGATGAAATCAAAGTTTTTAATCAGCTCAAGAAAAAAATTGTATTTCTTTTCATCTATTTCTAAAGTAATCTGTTTCATACAATTCCTTTAATCCAAATATAAAAAACTTAGTTGTTCTATGGAAAACTAAAGTTGGTATCTATAAAATAAGGAAGGAGTAATAAGGAATAAGGAATAAGAAAGTTTTGAGGCAGACCAACTTACTTATTTTACATTTCTTAATTCTTATTCAAACTTTTCTAACTTCTCTCTACAGCTCTCATCCATCTTTCGGGAATGTCGTTGCTGGCTGCTGTGAGGTAGTCGTGATGGCTGCAGGCAATGTATCTGCCGTCTGGCATGTGCATCCACCATCTTCCTGTTCTTTTGCTTTGTAAGAAAGTGGCTTCTACTTCAGCGAAAGCCAATCGAAACTCATTGTATTCAGTATGATTGTTGAGTGCAGCTTCCTGCTTGCCACGATAAATTCCATCCATCAAATACCAAAGCATGTGCGATATCTGCTTTGCTGTGAGTGAATCGGTATCTTTTGAAGGATCATAACCGTAAATGCCAACGCTGCTCATGTCTGGTGCCATGCCTGCATATTGCATTAAGATACACGACTCTTCACCGGTGAAGCCGTTTGGCGTAAGCCTGTTAGCCGGTGCATGGGCATGTTGAATAGCAGCAATGTCAAAACTGAGCATGTTGCTGTTACGGATCACCGGTTCCATTTCTTCTATGTTCTCTTTTATTCGACCAACACGGTAACAGTCGAAACGAAGTTTATCGATCGTTTCCAGCATGTGTGGATGAACAAAATAACTCTGGAAGCCGATGTGGTTGTAATGACGGATGTAATTTGGTTCGCCAGTGAGCATTTCCATCAGGAAGTTATCAGCAGGCAAATGGCTTTCCATGTTCAGATCAATTCTTGCATCTATACATGAAACTTCAATGATCTTGTTGAGTGAACTGTAAGCATTGTATTGAGCCAAAGTAATATCGTGTGAGCCACCAAGGATCACAACTCTCTTCTTATTTTCGATGAGTTCTGCAACAACTGCTTTTAATGCAGCATAAGTATCAGCTAATGAGGCTCCGGGTTTTATGTTACCGATATCTGCAAGCAAAACGTTGTTGTGCCAATGGTAAAGTGAATACAGTTCATGTCGAATGGAATCTGCAGCAGCAGTTGAGTAATTGCCGATCATTCCTGCTCCTCTTGTTTCACCACAAGCAACGATCACCAGGTCAACATTCTCTAAATCCGGAAATTCTTCATCGTTCAAATAAATGTTCTGACCGATCTGGGTATTTCTATAACCTTCGTCGTTAGAAAGTTCGTGTATGTTGAGTGGTTGAAGAAAGTCAGTAATGGTATGCAGCGACATGCAGCGAGTTTGTGGCAAACATAAGTTAAAAGCAGAAAATCTTTAACATCCATTAACCCTTGGAAGTCGTTGTCACAAGTGGATGTAACTAAATTTGCGTTGAATGCAACTGAACCTGAAATACTTGTTGATAATGGTGTTGACGTTGATGTTTTTTTCAACACAGGCACAGGTGCAGTTTGCCATTTCAAGTCCTGTAAAAGAAATTGGAAGGAAAGATGAATTGCAGGTGGAGTATGTGATATCAGGTGTGAATGGGGCGTTGAATTTTCAACCACCGGGTTTTGATGGTTGGGAGTTGGTTGCTGGTCCAATTATCACAGAACAAAGGCTGATGATAAATGGAAAGGGAAACCCTGTGGTGAAGTACTCCTATATCCTTTCACCTAAGAAGACTGGTAAGCTACAGATCCCGACAACCTCAATAGATATTAATGGCAAGGCTTTGTTTTGTTCTGCGTTAGCAATCTTAGTAAAGAAACAAGATCATGTTGATGGAGTTCCTGTTCCGGGAAGCAGTGCTGGCATTTTGGTGCAGGAGCAGATAAGAGAACAAGTTGCAGAAGAAGTTGAATTGAAACCAGGTGAGGATATTAATAAGAAGATCAGCAACAACCATTTCATTAAAGTAGTGGTTAGTAAGAAGAACTTGTATGTTGGAGAGCCGGTTTTGGTAGAGTATAAACTTTATTCAAGATTGAGGTTTAATGCTACTGTAGCTAAGCAACCGACTTTTACAGCATGTAGTGTTACAGAGATGACCACAACCGATGAAAAGATAAAAATTGAAAGGATTAATGGGAAAAAATTTGGTGTAAGAACCTTCAGAACAGTACAGTTGTTTCCATTACAACCAGGCAAATTGATTGTTGGACAGGTTACGGTTGATAGCGATATCACATTCACCACTGCTTCAACTGATCTCCGAAGTTTGTATTATGGTGAGCCTGCCGGAATAACTAAATCTGTAACGCTAACTTCTGATCCTATTTCGGTGGATGTTATGCCTTTACCAAAAGAGGCTGCGGATTTGCCAGTGGGAGCTTTTGCAATCATAGCTAAGCTGAAGAAAGATTCAAATCCTGCAAACGAACCGAATGCACTGATTGTAACGATACTGGGTTCAGGCAATTTCAAAACCATCAATGAGCCTGAAGTAAAATTTCCCAATACTGTCTATCGATTTGATGCGGTTGAAACAGATGAAATTGACAAGTTGAGGTTTCCACTGACAGGGAAAAAAGCTTTTGAGATACCCTTTGAGGTAAACTCAATTGGTAAGGTTGAGATTGCTCCAGTTAGTTTTTCATTTTTCGATCCCTTGAAAGGAAAAGTGCAGACAGTTTATTCAAAGGCTTTATCGTTAAATGTAACTGCAGCGGTGGAAAAGAAGTTACAGCAGTCTGGTGTAGCGTTTGGTGAAACAGGGTTTACTGCAAAGTGGTTGTTATACCTTGTTCCAATTGTATTTGTAACAGGAGCGATCATCATCTGGCGAAAGCCAAAGAAAAAAACTCAGCCTGCGATGGCAGAAGCTGAAATTGCATATGTGTTACCGGAAAAGGAAAGAACGATCAATTTACAGCAGCGTTATGATGATCTTTTACTTGTACAGGGTGATGCAGGGTTTTACACCAAAGCAGGTTTGTTTGCAAAAGATTTATTGAACTCAGGAAAAGGGAAAAGAGAAGTCTTAAGTAAAGTGTTGCAGGATTGTAATACTATGCTTTACACACCAATGCCGATCACCAGTAAGAAAGAAGTGCTTGAACGATTGAAAGAAGCAATTAGCTAATCGGTGTATTTGTATCCTACTCCACGAACTGAATGAAAAAATTTGGGGTTACGGCTATCTTCTTCGAAATACTTTCTGAAACTCAGGATAAAATTGTCTATCGTTCTTGTAGCAGGATAAACATTGTAACCCCATACCACTTGTAATATTTTTTCTCTGGTAACTACTTCTCCTTTGTTTTCAATTAGGAGCTTTAGCAGCATTGCTTCTTTTTTACTCAGCAATACTTTTTCGCTCTTGTACGAAACAGCTTCCTGGGCTTTGAAGTCAATTTTGTTGTTGCCGAATGAGTAAGTATCGCCAATCTTTTCCTGAACCTGTAATCTTTTATTTTTGAGGATCAGCTTTTCAACTCTTAGCAATAGTTCTTCAAGATTGAAAGGTTTGGTAAGGTAATCATCAGCACCTTTTCTTAATCCTAATACTTTATCAGCAGCAGTATTTTTTGCACTCAGCATTAGGATCGGCACTTCAATATTCTTGATTCGAATACTTTCGGTCACAGCAATGCCATCAATCTCGGGTAACATGATATCCATGATGATGAGATCGAAATATTCATTCTGCACAGCTTTGATTGCCTGGCTTCCATCAAAAGCAGAAGAGGTTTCGTAGCCTTCCATTTCCAGGTTCAACTTCAGTGATTCATGAAGGTTCTCTTCATCCTCAACTATCAATATAGACCCTTTATTATTTTCTTTCATCAGCTTTGAATGTGACTGTAAAAATACTGCCTTGCGGCTGATTATCTTTTACTGAGATAGTAGCTTTGTGAGCTTTGGCTATTCGTTTGGACAAATACAAGCCCAAGCCGGTTCCATTCGTTTTCCGAGTATTCTCATTTCCTATCCGGTAGAACTTGGTGAATACCTTATTTTTTTCCTGATCAGGTATTCCCAGCCCTTCATCAACTACTCTTAGCTCAAGCAGGTGATCTTCCCTGTTCAGTTCAACCCTAACCTGTTTGTCTTTGGTGGAATATTTCAACGCATTTTCTACTAAGTTGTTCAGCAACATTTTCAGCAACAATGATTCTCCGTTGATATAGATTTCAGGTTCAACCAAAGAAGTGATATGCCGTAAAGGATAGCGATTGCTGTAAGCTTTGTTCACTTCCATGATCAGTTCACTCAGGTTGATCTCTTGTTTGAAGGTTGTGTAATTACCACCATCCAGCTGTGCTGCTAGTAGAATATTGCTTGAGAGTTGGTTTAATCTTTCTACTTCCTGTAATGTGTGCCTGATGAGTTTGTCTCTGGTTTCATCTTCAAGCTGCCGGCGAAGCATTGTTTCTAGGTTGAGCTGTGTTACAGCAATTGGCGTTTTAAGTTCATGTGTAATAGCCATCATGAAGTTCTCCTGCTGTTGAGAGAGTTTGATCTGCCTTCTTGTAGCTCTATAAACGAATACAGCACCTACGACGATCACCAGAAAGAAAGCTGCTCCTTCACCAATATACTGAGTAGATTTTCTTCTTTTCTCCTCATTTACCTGTTGCACTTTTTGTTGATACTGTGGATCGGTTTTAGATATCTCCTGTAGCTTAAGCTCTATGATCTTGTTGTGTTGAGTGTTTAGTGAAATAAACCAAAACACCAGTGCAGCTATAATGTATAATAACAGGAACCAGTAAACAAAAGTGATCAGGATGAGTCTTCTTTTCAGTGTATTCATTACTGAACTTTTTCAACCCGTATTCCGGCATTCAATACTTTCTGAAGTGGATCTTCCCTCATAACCTGCTGTAAGGTAAAAGTGTAGCTTCCTTTTTTTAGCGGAACAGGAGTGTTGTTCTCATTGAAGGGAATACGTTGTTCAACAATATCATCTACAGTAGTGCCGTGCCATTTTTCTCCATCAGCCAGGGTAAACTCTCGTTTGATAACGATCGTTGAGTCCTTAGATTTTACTGAAAGGTTCAACCAGATGTTGTTGAAGTGATAAGCATCGGCATGCCTTATCACAAAATACAAACGGTATAAAGAAGTGGTGTCGGTTACTTCGAAGTTAAAGCTTGGTTTAACGTTGCTGCTCCATTCATGCTTTGGAAAAAAGTGCATCTTTTCGTAAACATTGTTGGTACGAACGCAACCTGAAAATACCATTGCAGCCAGTAAAATAAAACCACTCAGCTTCATGCCGTAAAATTATTCTATAAAACGTTTAGGATTTGTTCTTTGGCTTTCTCTAGCTCATCCTTCATCAGCACTACGCTTTTCTGTACTTCTGAATCATAAGCTTTGGAGCCGATGGTATTGATCTCTCTGCCGATCTCCTGCAAAATGAATGACAGCTTCTTGCCCTTACTGCTTTCTTCCTCATTCATGATCTCACTAAAGTAATCGCAGTGGTTTTTCAGTCTCACCTGCTCTTCACTAATATCTATTTTCTCAATATAGTAGATCAATTCCTGCTCAAGACGGTTCTTGTCGTA
>JANPIB010000178.1:0-6190 GCA_031424775.1 Chitinophagales bacterium
TCGAGAATGTCTTTTAAGAAATCAACTCTCTCTTGCGAAACATTCTTTTCTACAATGGCACATTTAACACCATCCAATTCTTCAAATTCGTGATTCTTATTAATTGCCATATCTGTAGATTAAAAAGGTGTGCTTAAAGAATAGATATAATCATAAACATAGCTGAATAGTCCAGTTGCAATGATACCGATCACACATACATATAAAGCAAGTCTTGGCATGAGTGGCATCGAAACTTTTTCAATCGGATGATCATTTGGATCCATGAAGATGGCTTTCACCACTCTCAGGTAATAGTAAAAAGAGATCACCATGTTTAATGCAGCAATGGTAATGAGAGTCCAGTTAGCTTTTGCAGCACCAGCTATCAGTAAAAAGAACTTGCCAAAAAATCCTGCAGTTGGAGGAACACCAGCCAAAGAAAATAATGCTATCGTTAGTATCCATGCCAGAACAGGATTGGTTTTGTAAAATCCTTTGTAATCACTGATGCTTTCTCTTCCGGTTACAGCACTTACCAAACTTATTACACCGAAAGCTGCCAAGTTGCTGAAGATGTATATCAACACAAAATAAATAACGGAAGTAGAACCCAATTCAGAACTACCGCTGATGCCAATTAATATAAAGCCTACCTGTGCTATCGATGAAAAAGCAAGGAAACGTTTGAAGTTATCTTGTCTTAAGGCAAATAAATTTCCTATGATGATGGTGAGCAATGAAAGAAGGAACAACATATTATACCATGCAGCAGCTAAGGGTTTGAAAACGGTATAAAGTACTGATACAAATACAAATAACACAGCACCCTTAGAAATTACCGAGAGGTAAGAAGTTACTGCAACTGGAGCACCTTCGTAAACGTCTGCCGTCCATAAATGAAAGGGCACTACTGATATCTTGAATGCGAAACCTGCAACTATAAGAACAAAAGCAAATATCTGAAGGTCGCTTCCGTTCAATGCAGCTGGTAATTGTGAGAATATCAATGTTCCGGTTGTTCCATAAAGCATGGATATGCCAAATAATAATAACCCTGAGGAGAAGGCAGAAGAAATGATCAGCTTCATGGCAGCTTCAGATGATTGACGTTTTGTAAGATCAAAGTTTGCAACTGCTGCCAATGGAATAGTTGAAAGTTCCAGACCTAAATAGAACATTAATAAATTTCCCCCACTGATCATAAAGAACATCCCCAATAGAGTTGAAAGGAGTAACATGTAAAATTCTGGTACATGCTTATGAGCCTTGAGCCATGAATAAGATTGCATTGAAATAATGAGTGTTCCTAGACTTAGAATATTTTTCTCAAGAACGATTAATGGAGTTGTTCTGAACATTTCATTAAACAATACACCCTCTTTATTCCAGAAGAAACCAGCAACAAGGTTCAACAGTAGAAGTACGTTAATGATGTTAAGAAAAGTGAGATTACTTCTTTCCTTTCCTAGTTTTAGAATAAGTATGATGAAAATGATTGCAGTGACTGCCAATTCATGTTTCATTGATATTAATAAGTTCAACATGATCTTTCTTTTAACGGATGATTGCTTTTCCTAAATGCTGCATAATATTCGTCGTATCGGGATTGATCAGTTGATTTATTAAGAACGGAGCAATGCCGATTAGGAGGATTCCTGTAAGTAATAAACCAGCAGCCAGCTTTTCATTCCATGTAGCATCAGTAATTTTTAAATGACTTTCACTTATTGGACCCATTATTGTTTTTCCAGCTGCCCTTAAAATATACACAGCCGTAACAACGATAGAGGCACATGCAAGAATCGTTGCAAGTCGATACAATTTTTCCTGATTTTGCCAGCTACCCATGAATATGGTCATCTCAGCAACAAATCCACTCAATCCGGGTAATCCAAGTGAGGCAAAACCAGCGATAACGAATACCGTCGAGATGAATGGGGTTACTTTTAATAAACCTCCAAGCTTCGCAACATCTCTTGTATGTGTTCTGCTGTAGATCATACCAATTGCAGCGAAGAATAGAGCAGTCATTAAACCGTGAGATACCATTTGTATTACTGCACCGTTGATCGAAGTTTTTGTTAGCATCCCAATTCCAAATAATACAAATCCGCAATGACTTACTGATGAATATGCATTGATATATTTCAAATCCTTCTGCATCATTGTAGCGAAGGCACCGTAGATGATGGCTATAGTTGCAAGTAAGATGATGATCCATGAGTAAGCATGAGCAGCATCGGGCATTAGAAAAGTTGCAACTCTTAAACATCCATATCCACCCAACTTCATTGAAATTCCAGCTAAGAACATGGATGCAGCTGTTGGAGCTGATGAGTGACCATCAGGAACCCATGTATGGAATGGAAATAATGCAGTGAATATTCCGAAGCCGATGAATGCAAATGGGAAGAAGAATTTCTGAACATCCACAGCGATCTTCATATGTGATAAAGCCATGATATCGAATGTGCCGGTGTTGAAATATAATCCTGCTAATCCAACAAACACCAGAGCAGAACCAGCCATCAGCATTAAAGCGAGTTTCATTGCACTGTATTCTTTCTTGCCACTTCCCCAAATGCCGATCAATAAGAACTTTGGTATTACAGCAACTTCAAGAAAGAAGAATAGTGTGAACAGATCAAGTGAAATAAAGAATCCATAAGCACCTACACTTAAGAATATCAAGAGGAAGAAAAATTCTTTGCTCAGCTTTTCCATTGTCCATGAAACCAGTACACCTGCAACAACAACAAAAGCCGTAAGTAAAATCATTGCTATTGATATTCCATCTACTCCAACATGATAATTTATGTTCAACTGCTTGAACCAAGGGTAATTGCTTTCGAATAGCATCTTTGCAGTGTTCCCAGCAGTTCTTTCCTGCCAGTAATTTGTTAGTAGTGTCAACGATAAAACAAGCTGAGCTATCGACCCAAATAAAGTAACCGTTCTTACTTGTTTCAATCCTCTGCAGAACAACAGTGCAATTGCTGTAATAAGTGGTAGTATGATGAGCAATGACAAATTCATAGTTTCTAATTTAAAGTTTTGAGTTCAATAACTCCAAAACAAACATTTACTTCCATAAATAAATAAATATAGCTGCCAGTCCTATGGCTCCCCCAAAAAAGTACAATGCATAGCTCTGTACTTTTCCCGATTGTATGCCTTTAATAAATTCAGATATTGCACCTGTGATCAGTGCCAGTAAATTCATAAAGCCATCAACGATGTTTCTATCGATCCATGCACCTGGTCTGCCAATAAGATTAAAAATTATTTTCTTAGTAATGAATAAATACAATTCATCTATATAAAACTTCTTTGTAGCTGCCATATACAATCCCCCAAATGCTGCAGCAACTTTTTGTGGTCGCTCATTTTGTTTCTTGTACATACTTGTTGCAATCAAAATCGCCACAACTGCTAAGGCTACTGGTGCAATGGAGAACATAATATGCAATTCTGTTTCAAAAGGCTTTCCATCAGAAGTTACAAATTCAGAGAAAGGAATTAATCCTGCACCAGCTGCACATGTTGTTAGAATTACCAAAGGTAGTTTCATAGAAACTGGTCCTTCTCCATGTTTTTCATGGTGCAGATCTGCTGGTTTATTCCAGAAGATAGAGAAGTACAACCTGAACATATAGAATGCTGTTAGTACAGCAGTAAACAATGCAATGCCATAAACAACTTTGTTTGAGTTGAATGCTGCCAGCAAAATTTCTTCCTTGCTGAAGAAACCTGAGAAAGGCGGAATACCTGCAATTGCCAGGCAAGCAACTAAGAAGGCTAGATGTGTTATAGGCATCAGCTTTCTCAATCCACCCATATCTTTCATCTCATTGCTATGCACCATGTGTATTACAGCACCAGCCCCCAGGAATAATAATGATTTGAAGAAAGCATGCGTAAACAAGTGAAACATTGAACCCATAAATCCAACACCATTCTCTCCACCATTTCCTGAAACGCCTAATGCAAACATCATGTAACCAATCTGGCTCATAGTTGAATATGCCAGCACTCTTTTAATATCCGTTTGGGTACATGCAATGATGGCTGCTATTAAAGCGGAAGAAACGCCAACCCAAGTTACCACTTGCAATGCCGCAGGATCCATTGAGAAGATTGGGAATAACCTAGCTACTAAAAACACACCAGCTACCACCATCGTTGCAGCATGTATCAAAGCGGAAACTGGTGTTGGACCTTCCATAGCATCAGGTAACCAGATGTGTAGTGGAAACATGGCTGATTTTCCTGCACCACCAATAAAAATGAGTAGCAGTGCCCATGTAAGTATAGAAACACCAAGAAATGATGCTGTTGAAATGACGATATACTGGAATGACTGAGTTGAAGTTAATCGTTCTATTAAAAGTCCAAAGTCTAACGTGCCTCCATAAAATCCGAGGAGCAAAATACCTATCAGAAAACCCAAATCAGCAAAACGTGTAACGATGAATGCTTTTTTTGCTGCAGCAACTGCCGAAGGTTTTTGGAAGTAATAACCGATTAGTAAATAAGAAGATGCACCTACTAATTCCCAGAAAATATAAATCTGGAATATGTTGGATGATAGTACCAATCCCAACATGGAGAAAGTGAATAATCCCAGGAAGGCATAATAAGTTGCAAACCTTTCTTCACCTTTCATGTATCCCAAACTGAATATATGCACCATTAGTGAAACAAATGTTACTACAACGATCATCATCACAGATATAGGATCAAGTATTACTCCCATATCAATAGTAACATTCGGGGAAAATTCAAGCCATGTGTATTTGAAGGCAATGATTTTCTGGTAAACACCATTTACTTTTCCATCAACAAAAAAATAGTTGTAGGCAGTATAAAGACTCAACACAGTAGAAGCAAGCAAAGCTGTTGTTCCTATCGCACCTGAAGATGTCTTGAAATATTTTCTTCCAAACAACCCCAATAGTACAAATGCAGCTAAAGGAAGTATGGGAATCAAAAGAATATATTGTTGATAAGTCATAATCAGTTTTTTAATTCACGGTTGACGATTCACTACTTACCATTTCAGTTCCGTTGCATCTTCTACATCAATTGATTGATGTGAACGATATAAATTAATAATGATCGCTATCGCTACTGCCGCTTCTGCTGCTGCTATGGTAATGATGAAAATGGTAAAGAATATTCCGTCGAGCTTTTCGGGAAACAGGTATTTATTAAAAGCAACGAAATTGATATTAACGCTGTTCAGGATAAGTTCTATGCTCATCAGCATTGTGATCATGTTTCGTCTTGTAAACAAACCATACATACCGATAAAAAACAATGCTGTGCTTACAAATAATATATGTGACAGTGGTACTACAGCCATTTTATACCTCCTCAATAATTTCAGGTTTAGAAATAACGGTTACCGTTCCACCTTTTGCAATTACTTCGTTTTTTTCAAGAGCAACTTCCTCGGCTTTTTGTTCAGGCGATTTTATTGCAATAACAATACACCCAATCATTGCAGCAAGTAATAACATACTCACAACTTCAAATGGAAGTACATAGCCATGTTCTGTTGGACTTAACATCTGCCTTCCAATTTCTTTTACAGGAACATTGAAAGCCTGTGTAGAAGGAGTGAAGGTGTATCCATCAATCAAATTGTAGCTGAATCCAAATCCAAATAATGCAGCAAGAGCTGAGAAAACGATTCGCTTCCAATTTGTTTTTGGCATTTCTTTTCCGCTATTCTGTGTTAAGAAAATGGAGAAGATGATCAGCACAACAATACCACCTACATAAACAATGATCTGTACGGCAGCAATAAACTCAACCTGCATCCAGAAGTAAATGGCTGCAATGCCAACTAAAGAAAATAAAAGCCAGATCGCAGAGCGAAAAATCTTTCTCGTTGTTACTGCCAGTAATCCCGTTCCCAGGATGAAAGCAGAAATAGTATAAAATATAATTGCAGATGCTTCCATTATTCTATTCCCTCCCTGATTTTTGATCCCGGATTATTCAATGTTTTCAACAACTTGCTCCTGTCAAAAACCGAATGCTCAAAGTTTTGTCCCATTTTAATGGCATCAGTCGGACAAGCCTGCACACATAAATTACACATCGTACATAATTCCAAACGATAAACAAATGTGTCTAATGCTTTTTTCTTTTTTCCTTCTGGTGATATATCAAACTTTGTAATGATCTTGATCGTTGCATT
>JANPIB010000179.1:0-7980 GCA_031424775.1 Chitinophagales bacterium
TGATGAATTCGTAGCTAAGATCGAAGGTGGATGGACTGATGTTGATGTTATTATCGCAACACCATCAGTAATGCCTAAGATTGGTAAGTTAGGTAAAGTGTTAGGTCCTCGTAACCTGATGCCAAACCCTAAAACAGGAACCGTTACTAACGATGTAGCTGCTGCTGTAAACGAAGTTAAAGGCGGTAAGATCGCATTTAAAGTAGATAAAGCTGGTATTGTTCACGCTTCTATAGGTCGTATTTCTTTCGATGCAAAGAAAATTACTGAGAATAGCCAGGAACTGATCACAGCGATCCTCAAGTTAAAACCATCTGCATCAAAAGGTACTTACCTTAAAGGCGTTAGCATGGCAGCAACTATGAGCCCTGGTATTACATTAGACGCAAAATCATTAGCAAACTAATCCTGTGGATTCGTCGAAAGACGAAGATGAAATGGGTTTATAAAATTTAGTTATGACAAAAGTTCAAAAAAATGAGGTTATCGGACTTCTGAAAGAGAAGTTCTCTCAATACAATAACTTCTACATTACCGATACAGAAGCTTTAACGGTTGAGCAGATTTCTAAACTCCGTCGTGCTTGTTTCGATAAGAATGTAGAGATGAAAGTGGCTAAGAACACTTTGATCAAAAAAGCACTTGAATCTATTGACGCTGAAAAATATTCAGGTGTTTATGAATCTCTGAACCAGGTTACAGCCCTGATGTTCTCTGAGAATCCTAAAGAGCCTGCAATGATTATCAGCTCTTTCCGTAAATCATCAAATGGAGAAAGACCTGTACTTAAAGCAGCTTTCATCAATGGTGATATTTACACAGGCGATAATCAACTGAAATCTCTTACACAGATCAAGACTAAGAACGAATTGATCGGTGAAGTAATCGGATTGCTTCAGTCTCCTGCAAAAAGAGTGTTGGCTGCTTTATTGCACCACCACGAAAAGCAAGCAAATGGTACTGCTGATGCTGCACCTGCTGCAGAAGCAAAAACTGAAGCACCTGCTATAGAAGCTGCAACTGAAACTCCTGCACCAGTAGAAACTAAAGTTGAAGAAGCACCGAAAGCAGAAGCTGCTCCGGAAGCACCAACTGCTGAAGCTGCACCAGAAGCTCCGGCTGCTGAATAATGCACCGAAGTTTGGTTGAATAATTTCAAATCTCAAACTTCAAATTAGAAATCAATTTACCAAAGCCTGTGAGGTTCAAATAAGGCAGAATTTATAACCATCCGCCGGAGTCTTAAACTATGAAGGCGGTTAAAAAGTAAAAAAATGGCAGACGTAAAACAATTAGCTGAAAACTTAGTAAGCCTTTCAGTAAAAGAAGTACAGGAATTAGCAGATTTCTTGAAATCTGAGTACGGTATCGAGCCAGCTGCTGCTGCAGTTGTAATGTCTGGTGGTGGCGATGGTGCTGCTCCTGCTGCTGCTGAGCAAACTGCTTTCGATGTTATCCTGAAAGCTGCTGGTGCTTCTAAACTTAACGTAGTTAAGATCGTTAAAGAATTAACTGGACTTGGGCTGAAAGAAGCTAAAGACTTAGTTGATGGAGCTCCAAAAGCAATTAAAGAAGGCGTTTCTAAAGGTGAAGCTGAAGAAATCGGTAACAAACTGAAAGAAGCTGGTGCTGAGGTTGAGATTAAGTAATCTACTTACTCATAGAATTAAGAATCCCGTCTTTATGGCGGGATTTTTTATTGCCCCAACTGCTGTGCTGCTATGATGCTTTACTTGCGTCACACTCTTCGGGTGTTGTAGGTCAATTGTACAAATACAGAATACACCCTGAATTTTACTTCCTTCTTCAGCTTCCTTTAACACTGCAAACGTTGCCAATCCTTTCCGCAAACGATAGCGTGAATAAATCCGTTAACTCACATCTTTTATTGATTTACACGTTCTAATTTGGTGAGTTCTCTCTAAAATAGCGATTATGCGATTGTCTAATGAAGCCTTGCCAGGACTAAAAAAGTACCCCGAGAAAGTGCTGCAATTCGGCGAAGGAAACTTCCTGAGGTGTTTTGTGGATTGGATGTTCCATCAACTAAATCAAAAAGCAGATTTCAATGGTTCTATAGTCGTTGTTCAGCCGATTGAAATGGGAATGGTAGATATGCTAAACGGGCAGGACGGTTTATATACAGTTTATCTCCGTGGTTTAGTAAATGGTGAAGTGGTGAGTAGCCATGAAACCATTAATGTCATTAGCCGAGGCTTAAATACATACACACAATTTGCTGAGTACATAAAAACTGCTGAGAATCCCGAAATGCGTTTCGTGATCTCTAACACTACTGAAGCCGGCATCAGTTTTAACAGCAGCGACAAATCCTTTGACAAGCCACCATCTTCTTATCCAGCTAAACTCGCTGTTTGGTTATATCATCGTTACACAACGTTCAGAGGAGATCAATCAAAAGGTGTTCATATCATTCCATGTGAATTGATTGACAAAAATGCTGATGTACTAAAGAAAGTTTTACTTCAACTTGCATCCGAGTGGAAGTTCGAAGAAGGCTTCACTCAATGGCTTACTTCAGCTTGCACATTTAATAATACACTTGTAGATAGAATTGTTCCGGGATATCCTGGAGATAGGATAGAAGAGATCATCAAAGAACTGGGTTACGAAGACAAGATCGTTGTAGAAGGAGAGCCATTCCATTTGTGGGTGATCCAGCCTGAAAATGATCAACTGGAAAAAGAACTTCCTTTCCCATCTATCGGACTGGATGTGCTATATGTAAAAGACGTAACGCCATATAAAGTGAGAAAGGTTAGAATACTAAACGGTGTTCACACTTCACTTGTACCTATAGCTTACCTCTACGGAATAGACACTGTAAGAGAATCAATGGAAGACGCTGTTGTCGGAAAATTCATTCGTGAATTGCTTTTCGAAGAGATCATTCCAACCCTTGATCTGCCTCAGCAGGAGCTGGAAGATTTTGCCGCAGCGGTAATGGAACGTTTTGCAAATCCATTCATCAAGCATTTGTTGATGAGCATCTCTCTGAACTCATGGGCGAAGTTTGAAACAAGAGTATTGCCATCACTCCTTGAGTATAAAAAACGCAAAGGCAGCATCCCTGAAAAATTATCTTTCTCTCTCGCTGCAACCATAGCTTTCTATAAAGGCAAAAGGGGAGAAGAAATCATTGCTATAAAAGATGATGCTGATCTTCTCGAGTTACTTCAAAATGCCTGGAGTAAGTACGATGGCTCTGATGCGTCTTTAAAAAATGTAGTAACCACGGTTTTAGCTTACACCAAAAACTGGAAACAGGATCTGAACCAGGTTGAAGGCTTAACAGAAGCAGTAACCGAGCATCTGACAAGTATTCAGAATCTTGGGATGAAAGAGGCAATTAATACGGTTAACCTCCAATTAGCACAGTAATGAAAGAATTTGTAAAAATAAATTCGAGAGATAACGTCATCATTCTTTTGCAGCCTTTCGAAAAGGGTAAAGTGTTGAATGTTTATGGCACTGATATCACCTTGCAGGAAGATATTGAACGTGGACATAAAGTAGCCATCGTCCCAATTAAAACAGGAGATGATATTCTAAAATACGGTTTCCCAATTGGCGTTGCTACTGCCGATATTGAAGTTGGTCAGCACATACACACCCATAATGTGAAGACTAAGTTGGGTGAAGTGTTTGATTACGCTTATCAACCTAAGTTTAGCGAACTTCCGCACAAGTACAGAGACCTTACTTTCCAGGGTTACAGAAGAAAGAGTGGTGAAGTTGGAATTCGTAATGAGATTTGGATCGTTCCTACCGTTGGTTGTGTAAATGGAATTGCAGAGCAGATAATACGTGAGTTTAAAGCTGAGGTAAACCCAACAGACATTGAGGGTATCGAAGTCTTTAAACATAATTACGGATGTTCACAGTTAGGAGATGATCATCAGAACACAAAACGAATCCTCAGCGATCTGGCAATGCATCCGAATGCTGGTGGCGTGTTGGTTTTGGGCTTAGGTTGTGAGAATAACAAAATAGACGAGTTCAAAGAAGGACTTGGTAACTACCAAACTGATAGAATAAAGTTTCTTTCTACTCAAAAAGTGCAGGACGAAGTTTCTGAAGCGATAACGCTGTTGAAAGAGATATATGAAGTAGTTAGGCGAGACAAAAGAGAGCCGATTTCCCTTTCTGAGCTGAAAGTAGGATTGAAGTGTGGTGGATCAGACGGTTTAAGCGGAATTACTGCAAATCCTCTGGTTGGGTATTTCTCTGACTTCCTTATCAGCCAGGGTGGAACTACAATCTTAACCGAGGTTCCGGAAATGTTTGGAGCAGAAACAATCCTGATGAACCGCTGTGTGAACGAAGAAGTATTCAAAAAAACCGTTCACCTGATCAACGATTTCAAACAATATTTCATTGACCTTAAGCAACCGATCTACGAAAACCCTTCTCCAGGCAACAAAGCTGGTGGAATTACAACCTTGGAAGACAAAAGCCTTGGCTGTACACAAAAGGGCGGAATTGCCACAATTGTAGATGTGCTAACTTATGGTGAGAGGCTCAAGATCAAAGGTTTAAATCTTCTTAGCTCACCTGGTAACGACTTAGTTTCTACCACGGCTTTGGGAGCTTCCGGATCTCATATGGTGCTTTTTACAACAGGTAGAGGAACACCATTTGGTAGCTTTATTCCTACTTTAAAAATTGCTACTAACTCAGAATTGGCTAAAAATAAGCCTCACTGGATCGACTATAATGCTGGTCCTTTAGCTGAGGATAAAACTTTTGACGAGGCTCTTGAAGAGCTGATAGACAAGATCATAAAAATTGCCAGCGGTGAAAAAGCCAGCCATGAGAAGAGTGGTTTTCGAGAAATTGCGATCTTCAAAAGCGGTGTAACATTATAATTTGAATTATTTTTTTGATAGAGAATCCTGCTAATGGCAGATTTCTCGTTTAGCCAGCTTTAGAATTCTGTTCACCACCTGTTGTGTCACTCTCTTGTACGTTCTGTCCTTTATTTAGCCGTCGGTCGTTTCGAATTAAGTGCTTGCGACCCAACGAGGATGCTTGGAATAACAGACGCTTGTATTAAAATCTCATTAGTCTTTACTTACTAGGAAAGAATTTCCCCATCAACAGCGGCTTTTCTTTGCAAAATTCTTGTTATGGCTTAAAATTTGTTTGCGGCGATATTTCTTATTTCTATACCTTTGCTCTCCTTTATAATTTGGGCTAATTAGCAACCGGCATTTCAGCAAGATCGATCATTATGTTGAAACCGCCATAAAGCATGCAACCGAGAACCTGTAAGTTCTCCCCAAATTCATTGCAAATAACCGGTTTACAAATAATTATGTCAACAACACAACTCAACAACAGGTTCAGCTTTGGTAAGACAAAACACCTGGCTGACGCTCCTGATTTGCTAGACATTCAATTAGAATCCTTCAGTGAATTTTTCCAGTTAGAAACTACTCCAGACAAACGTAACGTAGAAGGTTTATTCCGTGTGTTCAAAGAAAATTTCCCTATCACAGATACGAGGAACATTTTCGTGTTGGAGTTTCTGGATTACTTCATTGATCCACCCCGTTACACCATTGAAGAGTGTATGGAGCGTGGATTGACTTACGCTGTTCCACTTAAAGCCAAACTTCGGTTGAGCTGTAATGATGAGGAACACGTAGACTTCCAGACCATCGTTCAGGATGTGTTTCTTGGAAACATTCCTTACATGACACCGAGAGGTACTTTCGTTGTTAATGGAGCTGAAAGGGTAGTCGTTTCTCAATTACACCGTTCGCCAGGTGTATTCTTCGGTCAGTCTGTTCACCCTAACGGAACAAGAATTTACTCGGCAAGAGTAATTCCTTTCAAAGGTGCTTGGATGGAGTTTGCTACAGATATTAACAATGTGATGTATGCATACATCGATCGTAAGAAAAAATTCCCTGTAACAACATTGCTTCGTTCTATCGGTTTCGAAACTGATAAGCACATTCTTGAGCTATTCGGAATGGCTGAAGAAATTAAAGCAGACAAGAAGACATTAGAAAAACATATAGGTAAGAAATTGGCTGCTCGTGTTCTGAGAACATGGGTAGAAGATTTCGTTGATGAGGATACCGGTGAGGTTGTGTCTATCGAACGTAACGAGATCGTTATGGAAAGAGATACTATCCTTGATGAAGGTGCTATCGACATGATCACTGAAATGGAATCAGGAACGATCTTCCTGCAGAGAGAAGATGTGGGTGGTGATTATGCTATTATATACAACACACTAAATAAAGATACTTCGAACAGTGAACTGGAAGCGGTTCAGCACATCTACCGTCAATTGCGTGGTGCTGATGCTCCGGATAATGAAACAGCTCGTGGTATCATCGATAAATTATTCTTCTCAGATAAGCGTTATGATCTGGGTGAAGTTGGTCGTTATAAGATCAATCGTAAACTCAATCTTACTTATCCGCTTGAGAAAAAAGTATTGACCAAAGAAGATATTATCGAGATCATCAAATACCTGGTTCGTTTAACAAATGGTAAAGCTGATATCGATGATATTGATCACCTGAGCAATCGTCGTGTAAGAACGGTGGGAGAGCAGTTGTATGCTCAGTTCGGTGTTGGTCTTGCAAGAATGGCTCGTACCATTCGTGAAAGAATGAACGTAAGAGATAACGAGGTGTTTACTCCTGTTGATCTGATCAATGCGAGAACGCTTTCTTCTGTTATCAACTCGTTCTTTGGTACCTCACAGCTATCCCAATTCCTTGATCAAACGAATCCGCTTTCTGAGATTACGCACAAGCGTCGTATCTCAGCACTTGGACCCGGCGGTTTAAGTAGAGAAAGAGCTGGTTTCGAGGTTCGTGACGTACACTATTCTCACTACGGTCGTCTTTGTACTATTGAAACTCCTGAAGGACCAAACATTGGTTTGATCTCTACACTTTGTGTGCACGCTTATATTAACGATATTGGCTTCTTTTAAACGACATATAGAAAATTAAGCAACGTTAAATTGAACATGAAAGAACTGGAATTCTTAAGTGCAGAAGAAGAAGATACTGCTAAGATCGCACAGGCAAATACTCCTTTAGATGAAAAAGGAAACTTTGCTGAAGACAAGATCGTTAGCCGTGAAACAGGTGACTTCCCTATTCTTGATAGAAATGATGTAGAATATATGGACGTTGCACCTAACCAGATTGTTGGTTTAAGTGCTTCGTTGATTCCGTTTCTTGAGCATGATGATGCTAACCGTGCCCTAATGGGTTCGAACATGCAACGTCAGGCTGTTCCATTGATCAAACCTCAGGTGCCTATCGTTGGTACCGGTTTGGAAGGAAAAGCTGCGAGAGATGCGAGAATTCAGATCCATGCTGAAGGTAATGGTATCGTAGAATTCGTAGATGCAAATGAGATCCACGTTCGTTACGACAGAAATGATATTGATAGACTGGTTTCTTTCGAAGAAGATTTGAAAGTGTATAGACTCACTAAGTTCATCAAGACTAACCAATCTACCAGCATTAACCTCAGCCCTGCTGTTAGGAAAGGACAGAAAGTGGCTAAAGGAGATTTCCTTACACAAGGTTATGCAACTAAAGATGGCGAATTAGCACTTGGAAGAAACCTGGTTGTGGCATTCATGCCTTGGAAAGGTTACAACTTCGAGGATGCGATCGTTATCAATGAAAAAGTAGTTCGTGAAGATCTTTTTACTTCTGTTCACATTGATGAATACGAATTAGAGGTTCGTGATACAAAACTTGGAGAAGAAGAACTTACTCCGGATATTCCAAACGTTTCTGAAGAAGCTACCAAAGATCTTGATGAGCATGGTATCATTCGTATCGGAGCTGCGGTTAAAGAAGGTGATATCCTGATTGGTAAGATCACTCCAAAAGGTGAATCAGATCCAACTCCTGAAGAGAAACTTTTAAGAGCCATCTTCGGTGATAAGGCTGGTGATGCTAAAGATGCTTC
>JANPIB010000180.1:0-11057 GCA_031424775.1 Chitinophagales bacterium
CCAAGAGCAACGATACGTGTAGAACTGAATGAAACATCTTCAATCAAAGCTGCAGTTACCCGTAATCTTCAATACATTCATCTTGTTACAAATGCAGGTACAACATTACCTACTGATCTTTGGGTGCCAAGTACGTTAAGAGTAAAGCCTCAACTTGGTTGGCAATATGCAGTTGGATATTTCCGAAACTTCAGCAATAGCATGTTTGAGACCTCCTTTGAAGTGTATTACAAAACCATGCATAACCAGATTGAATACAAAGAAGGTTATTCACCATCTCTAAAAGATCCGGAAGAAGAATTTGTTTTTGGTAAAGGATGGAGTTATGGTGCAGAGTTGTTTGTAAACAAAGTAAAAGGCAGATGGACAGGCTGGGTTGGTTATACACTTTCATGGACGTGGAGACGATTTCCTGAGTTGAATAGCAACGAGAAGTACCCAAGTAAATATGACAGGCGACATGACCTTTCAGTTGTATCAATTTACGAGGTAAGTCCAATGTGGAAGTTATCTGGTGTGTTTGTTTATGGAACAGGCAATGCCACTTCAATGCCTGAACGATTTTATTTCATCAACGGAGTACTTACACAGGAATATAGTAGAATCAATTCTTACCGAACGAAGGCTTACCACAGACTTGATTTGGCAGCTACCTATACTCCTAAACCTAAGAAGGAAAGAAAATACAAAACCAGTTGGGTATTTAGCCTTTACAATGCTTATAGCAGACTCAATCCATATTTCATCTACTTTGACCAGGAAGGAAGTGCAGCATCCGGAACATTAAAAGTTGAGGCAAGACAAGTAAGCCTTTTTCCAATCATACCTGCTGTTACTATGAACATTAAGATTTAACAAGTGCTTTGTTATATAACCTTTTGGTAAGGAGGTAAAAACCAATATCCGCAAGCGTTTTCAGCAACAGAAATATTATTGTGGGTTGAATATCCAGGAATTTTGGAATGATGATCGTTAAGTGCATCGGAACAATTCTCAGGTATGGTAGAAAGAAGATCGTACCAATTGAGAGAGAAGCAACTCTTTCAGCATCCTTTCTTTGTTTGAAGCTAATAATGGCTTCAACAATAAAACCAGCCAGGACTAATAGGATCAGCTTTCCATTGATGTTCTTATGATAATTAACAGCAATAAAGATCATGTAGACAAAGTGGAAAATGCCATAATGCATTAGGAAGAACCATGCAACACATCCACTATTCTTTGATGTAACAGGTTCGTTGTTCAGCTTAAAGTTAACGGAGTTAAAATCTTTCAAGGTGAGCAGATCCAGGAAATTTACCAGTCCAATGATCACACTTTGCAACCAGTAGATCCAAATTACATTTCCTATTCCTTCAGGGTTAGATCCAAAGTACCAAATGCACCAAAAGTTGCCTAGCAGAAGTATCCATAGCGAAGGATCCATCAAAGCTTTTCTCATACTCAGTTGTTGCAAGTAAGATAAAGAATCTCTTCTAAACCTTTGTGCATTAGGCTTAACTTTGAAAAAATTCCTCCTAATGAAACTTCTATTGACTCTGCTTTCTGTAATTCTAACTAGTGCAGCTTTCTCACAGGTAGAAATAAAAACCGTTGCTGAATTGAAAGAACACGTAGGTGATTCGATTAAATATTGCGGAAAAGTTGCTTCTGGCCGGTTAATGGACAGATCGTTTAATGCACCTACTTTTTTGAACATTGATAATCCTTATCCTAATCAATCTTTTACAGTAGTGATCTGGAAGTGGGATAGACCTAATTTCCAGGAAAAGCCAGAGAAATTCTATCTTGATAAGAATGTGTGCATCTACGGAAAACTAGAGTTATTCAAAGAGCAGCAACTTCAAATCACTATACATTCGGAAGATCAGATTGTTGTACAGCAATAATACCAGTGCGGTTTATCAATTAACAATTTGTAAGAAGTTTCTTGAATATCTTGTTCCATTCAAACCCCTGAACATGAGATTACTTCTTGTGCTTTGCATTGCAATTCTTTGTCAGTCTCAAACAATACCCAACGAAACTGGTTCCACCATCAGCATCAAGGATGCGAAATCTGCATTAGAGTTTCACAACAATGCAAGGAAGGAAGTGGGAGCCAATCCTTTACAATGGTCAACGGAACTTGCTGCTTTTGCACAGAAATGGGCTGATCATTTGGCAGCAGAAGGTTGTACTATGAAACATCGTCCGAAAACAGGAAAATGGGCTCAACAATATGGAGAGAATATATTTTGGGCTAGCACTACTGCCTTCACTGTTAAGGATGCCTGCCTAAGTTGGTATAGTGAGAAGAAAGATTTTACCGGACCAATCTTCACAGGGAAGGAATCTTCTGTTGTTGGGCATTACACCCAAATGGTTTGGCGTAACACAACGAAAGTTGGAATAGGTATAGCGAAATGTAGTGGAGGAGGAATAATTATCGTAGCGAATTATGATCCACCGGGAAACTATTTAGGTGAGAATGTTTACTGATTTAATTCTGCCTGTGCTCTTTTATAATCCTCAGGAATTCCGATATCAATAAAATATTGATCTTGTACAGCGCCATAGATTTTTCTTTCTGTATATAGTTTCTCCAGGTAATCTGTTTCAAAAGAAAATTTTTCAGGAAAGTCTTCTTGCAGAAACTGGTTACGATTGATGGCATAAAAGCCACCATTTATCAAACCTGAAGCGTAGTAGGTTTTTTCTTTGAAAGATTGAACCCTGTTATCATGACTGATTTCTACAACTCCAAACCTTTCAAACCTTTGCATGGGCTTCAATGAAAGTGTGCAATCAGCCACTCTCTCCTGGTGCAATTTTGAGAATTCAGTGACTTCAACTTTAAAAAGCGTATCTCCATTGGTAACGATCACATTATCCTGAGTGGCTATACTTGAGGCTAATTTAATTGCTCCACCAGTACCGAGTGGTTCTTTTTCTAAGGATAGTTGATATCGTATATTGATAGACGAAAGAAATGATTCGAAGGCTTCACTTTTATATCCCAGGGCAAAAATGAAATCAGTTATTCCCTGCTTTTGCAAATGATCAACTACATACCAAATGAAAGGTCTGCGGTTTACTGGAGCCATGCACTTAGGAAGTTCAGGAACAGCATCTCGTAATCTTGTTCCAAGTCCACCGGCAAGAATGATAGCTTCTGTTATCATCACCCAAAAATTTCAGCTTCTACTAACTGGCAAATAATGTGTCCAATCATGATATGGCTTTCCTGAATTCGAGGTGTGTCGTTTGAAGGAACATTCAGCAGGATATCAGATACATCTTTCATCTTTCCTCCAGTAGCTCCTGTAAGACCAATTGTTCTTACACCTTTCGATTTGGCAACTTCAAATGCTTTAAAAATATTACCTGAGTTACCCGAAGTGCTTAGTCCAACTAAAACATCTCCTTCATTTCCAACTCCATCAATAATTCTCGAGTATATGGAATCGTAACTGTAATCATTGGCTACTGCTGTAAGATAAGATGTGTTGCAATGAAGTGCTTCTGAAGGAAGTGCTTTACGATCTTTATAAAATCGTCCGGAGAACTCAGCTGCCAAATGCTGAGCATCTGCTGCACTGCCGCCATTTCCACAAAACAAAACCTTATTACCCGCTTTAAATGCAGTTACGATCAAATTAATTGATTGTTCTATTCTTTGCTGCAAAGCTTCATCTGAAACTATCTGTTGCTTTACATCTATTGATGCTTGTATAATATTCCTAATCTCACTCATGCTTATTGGGAACTCCATGTTCTGAGTCCGTTTTTAGTGAATTGATATTGTTTGATGTCTCCTCCAAAATTACTTAGTGATTCAATCACCTTGTATCGTGTATTACCAGGACAGTAGAAGATCATAAATCCACCACCACCAGCACCACTTATTTTTCCTCCTGTAGCTCCGGCTTTTTTTGCTGCATGATATATCTCATCTAATTGGCTATTAGAGATATTAGCAGCCATTTGTCTTTTCTGCTGAAAGCCGTAATCTAATATTTCACCAATTTCATGTAGTCTTCCTTTAAGTAAAGCTTCTTTCATCATTTGAGATTGTTCTTTCAAATGATGCATTGCTTCAATAGATTTCTCATTTCTATCTAAAACATTCTTTTGTTGCTCTTTAATGATGGTTGCAGACTCTCTACTCGTAGAGGTGAAATACAGTACAAGATTATTTTCCAATTCATCAAGATAATGCTGCCTGATACGTAAGGGATTTACGATCACTTTATCATCTGCATAGAATTCCATAAAATTTACTCCGCCAAAAGTTGCAGCGTACTGATCTTGCTTTCCACCGGCTAAGTTCAGATCTTTTCTTTCTATCTCGTATGCATAATGAGCTATATCATAATCTCCCAAAGGCAACTTCAACATTTCTGTAAAAGCACCAAGTATCGAAACAACAAGAGTAGAAGAAGTACCAAGTCCGCTACCTGCAGGAGCATCTACATAAGTTGTGAGTCTGAAGCTAGTTAGTGGAAGCCCATAATCTTTTTGAATTCGATTGTAAACCCCTTTTGCAAGATCAAGCGTTCCATCTAATGGCAACTGATTATTCCATTCAAATCTCTGTTCTTCTTTTCTGTCAGCAGCGTGTATGATGATTCCGTTCTCTTCAAGTGGTTCTATCGTAGCGTAGGCATAAAGAGAGATCGTTGCATTCAGGATAGCTCCTCCAAATTCATCACTGTACGGACTAACGTCTGTACCACCACCGGCAAGTCCTAAACGTAAAGGGGCTTTACTCCTGTATATCATGTTTGCGAAGGTAACGAAGCCAGCTGAAGTATTTTTTGCACCAAAACCTGCCAGCTATATTTCTTTTTCTCGTCTTGTAAGCCGGCCATAAAGTGAAGTTCACCCAAATTATATAACGCTAAAATTCCAGCTGCAATAGCTGAAGGTTCAGGTTCAGTAACAATTCCAGCTTTCTGGTGAGGCACCATATCTGGTAATCCACCAACATTTGTTACTAGCATCGGTTTTTCAAAATGATAGGCTAGGGGAGTTACACCACTTTGTGTTGCATCTCTGTATGGCTGAATCACAAAATCTGTGGCACTTAGATAATATTTAACCTCGCTATCAGCAATAAAATCTGTTCTCAGGATTAAATTTTCATTTAATTGAAGTTGATCTATCAAATCCTCATACTGTTTTCTGTTTTCGTAAAACTCACCTGCGACCAATAACTTAATACCTGAGTTTTTAAGCTGAGGGTTAGCCATTGCTTTAAGTAAAATATCCAAACCTTTATAATGCCTGATAAAACCAAAGAAGAGGATGATCTTTTCATCTGCTGGCAATCCTATCTTTTGTCGTGCTTCAGCTTTGTTTAGTTTCTCGCCAAAGTTGTCGTAAAGTGGATGTACTGCAACTTCTGCTGGTTTTTGAGTGAACTGTTTCAAATCTCCCATCACCTTTTGACTCATTGTTATAAAGGCATCAACAGAACTGATGAAATATTTGGTTAGTTGATTATCTCCAGTATGCTTTTCATGTGGGATCACATTATCAGCAATGCAAACAATTTTTGTGAATTTATTCTTTCTGACTCTTTTAAGAATTGTACCCAAAGCCGGTGCCATAAAAGGAAGCCAGTAACGTACTACGATCAGGTCAGGTTTTTTTTGCTTTAATTCATTGCCGACCGACAACCAATTAAGTGGGTTAATCGAATTGATAGAAGCTCTAATACTGAGGTCTAATGGTTTGGGCTCAGATGAGTATTGCGTTTTTCCAGGGAATAAGAAATTCGGATACTGAAGAGAGAAAGTATAAATCGTTACATCAAATCCATCAAGCTGAAATTGCCTTGCAAGTCGTTCATTGAAGGATGCCAAACCACCACGTAACGGGTGAGCCGGACCAATGATAACAACCTGCTTTCTCATTACGGCAAAGTAATTATAAAATGCCTATTTTCTTTTCGATAAGATATGAGTTTCTTTCAGGTGCATTTCTGGAAACAAGTTCTGCGACGAATCCCGCTAGAAAAAGCTGCATACCAATTACCATTGTGGTTAATGCAATATAGAATGCTGGTCTGTTGGTTAAGCTGAAATCAGTTTCAACGAACTTGGCAATGATTAGAGATAGAATTGATATTGTTCCAATAGCGAAGAAAAGCATTCCATAAAGTCCAAAAAAGTGCATTGGTCGTTTACCAAACTTGCTAACAAAACTTATAGTTGCCAAATCAAGGAAACCATTTACAAAACGTTGCCAGCCGAACTTGGTTATTCCATATTTCCTTGCCCTGTGCTCAACTACTTTCTCGCCAATTTTTCTAAAACCTGCCCATTTGGCTAACACAGGTATATAACGGTGCATTTCACCATAAACCTCAATACTCTTCACCACTTTATTTCTGTAGGCTTTCAATCCACAGTTAAAATCATGCAGTTTTATTCCACTACTTTTTCTGGCAGCAGCATTGAACACTTTTGATGGAAGGTTTTTAGTGAGCTTATTATCAAACCTCTTTTTCTTCCAGCCACTCACCAGATCGTAACCTTCTTCGATGATCATTTTTCTTAACCCGGGAATTTCATCAGGAGAATCCTGCATATCAGCATCCATTGTTATCACCACATCACCTTTGGCAGCTTTAAAGCCTTCGTTCAAAGCTGCAGACTTGCCATAATTGCGTTGGAATTTGATGCCTTTAAATCTTGAATCGGCATCTGATATTCGTTCAATTACTTCCCAGCTATTGTCAAGGCTGCCATCATCTACAATAATGGCTTCAAAGCTTAGGTTGTTTTCTGAGCAAACTCTTTTAATCCATTCCGTTAATTCCGGTAAAGATTCAGATTCGTCGTAAGATGGTATAACAATCGAAATATCCATTGATCCATTATTGAATTGGGGTGTAGTTCGGGTTTTTCTTAGCTACTCCACCACCTATTAAAGATGCAATACAGCCAATGATTCCGTACATCAGGATGATAGAACCAATCATTATAGGCATCATCAATTTTTTTGTCATACCTAAGGCTCTGTCTATATCTCCTTCACTCATGTTGTTCTGCTTTTCCATGGCCTCTCTTGCCTTTTCCATTGAGAGTTCCTGTAATTCAGGTTTGATAACAAGAAATAACAATAGCGTATAAATCGTCATAATAGCAACAACTGCTGCTGTAATCTTAAAGCCATGAGCAAACACTTTCCCGAAGTTTACGTTGTTGGCGTACTGATTAGAGTAGTTAACGCATCCCCAGATAATTGCTGCAATAAAAATTGCCATGGGAATAAAACCTAATGCTTTATTCTCCATTTGATCGGTGTATATTGTTACAAGGCTGAAGACGATCAATATTAAGCTGATAATTATCCCCTTTACAGCAGGGGTTGTTGGTTTGGTTTCCATGACAGTTGTTTTAGGTGTTCAAAAATACTTTTCCTTTATTGATTACCCCAATTACTTTTCCACTCAGCTCTTTATCAAATAGTGGGGTATTAGAAGATCTGCTCTTATTATTCTCTGAAGTGAGAAGGTATGATTGATTTCTGCTGAACAAAGTCAGCTCAGCTTTAGCACCTTTTTGTATTCCTGAGGATGTGAGCTGAAAAAGTTTCGCAGCATTAGAACTAAGTAGTCTCACCAACTCTTCGTTCGAAAGATCAGGTAAGGTAGTGTTTAATAGAGAGAATGCTGTTTGCAATCCGATCATTCCGTTTTTGGCGTATTCAAATTCGCATTCTTTATTATCCCAATGTTGCGGAAAATGATGGGTAGCAATACAATCAACATCACCATTCAGCACAGCCTGCTGTAATGCCTTAACATCAGCTATTGTTCTTAATGGTGGCGAAACTTTAAGGTTCGTATCATAGTTCACGAGGTCTTCTTCTGAAAAGGAAAGGTGGTAAGGCGTAACACTACAACTTACCTGCAAACCTTCAGCTTTAGCTTGCCTGACTAGTTTTATACTGTTAGCAGTTGAGATACCTGTAAAATGTAACTTACTGTTTGTATATCTCACCAGATCAATATCTCTTTTGACCATCAACTCTTCTGACAAAGATGGAATTCCCGGCAATCCTAACCTGGTAGAGGTAACACCTTCATTCATCAAACCATGACCACTCATGTTTTTGTCATCGGGTACTTGTATTACTACTCCGTCAAAGGCTTTTACATACTGAAGAGCTTTTAACAATAAACGCGAAGATTGTACAGGTGAGGTGCCATCAGAAAAAGCAACTGCACCAGAGTTCTTCATATCGTACATCTCAGCCAACTCTTTTCCCTGGCAACTTTTGGTCACAGCTCCAATAGGTAAAATATTTACGGGTAAGTGAGATTTCTGTACGAGATATTCTATCTGCGTTTTAGAATCAACTAAAGGATTTGTGTTCGGCACTACCATCACTCTTGTGTAACCTCCGGCTATAGCTGTTGCAGCACCTGTTTCCAATGTTTCTTTTTGTTCCTCACCCGGATCGCAAAAATTGGAGAAAATATCGATCCATCCTGGAGAAACGATCAATCCGTGATGTTCAATCACCTGATCTGCTGATATACTCAAATTTTCACCAATATCAGTAATGGTTCCATCTGAAATGAGAATATCCTGAACTGAATTGTGATGAGGGGAATTGGTATCTATTATAAGTGCCTTCCTGACGAGTATAGTCATCGTAAGCAGTAAGATTTCGACAAATATAATTCGAATTGAGCGTTTGATGTTCTGCATTGCCAGAACTAGTCTAATTGTGTATATCTATATGTAGTGAGTTAGCTTCTCAACTAAAACTAAGTAATTGGCTCCGATCTAATGTGTTTGGCAGAGGCACAGATGATTGTGTAAAAAAAACCACCTAGTTGCCTAAGTGGTTGATCTTAAAAGTGACCGCGTTAGGATTCAAACCTAAAACCTTCTGATCCGTAGTCAGATGCTCTATTCAATTGAGCTACGCAGCCATAAATGGGTTGCAAATATAAAAGGCGACAGGATAAATGCAAAAACTAATATTAATTGGTATCGAATTCATTAGCGTAATGATTATGGCTGCTAATGCAATGCCAGCTAAAAGCGATTCATATATGATTTTGCTCCCCTACGTAGAATAAGCTCAAACTTCCTTGTAGTATAATTGCAAATCCATAAAATTAGCGTCTTTAAAGGGTATAAGTCAGCCTTTTTTAGGTATGAATTTGTTTAAAACTGAGCATAAATTTACATAATCCAATAAACACATACCCCTTATGAAAAAACAAGTAATACCACATCCAGATTAACGCCAGTTCTACAATTCTCTAAAAATTATTTAGACTTAAAAAACAGATTTCAGTATCTGAAGTCCCTCTATTTCCTAATCCTTTACAAACCAAAACTTCTATGAAAACCCTCAACACATTATTTGTATTTGTCCTGCTCAGCTTTTCGTATAAAAGCTTTCCTCAGTACAACTGGTCAAACATGGTTCGTATTAATTATTTAACTGCTAATAATAGTTATCAAGACGACATAGTAATAAGATTTTGTAATCAACCTGGAGTTGCAAAAACCGAGAACCCAAATTGGGACGTTAGAAGCCTTAATAGTGGCAATTTTATAGCATCCCTGAAAGGCATTAACAGCTTTGCAATTCAAACAAGACCATTAGATTTTCTTTCAGATACTGTAGGGCTAAGAGTTGTTAGCTTAACACAGGGGAATTTTAAGCTATTGTTTAATGAATTCACAGGTTTTACTTATGCCAAAGACATTTTAGTGTGGGATGTTTATACTAATACTCAGCAAAGCATCCTTCAAAATCCTATGTACAATTTTTCCATCACTGCTGATCCAAATTCACAGGGCTTCAACCGCTTTAAAATGATCTTTAAAGCTGAGCAGTTATTTGTTACCGCTCCTAGTATAATAGTAACCAATCAGCAAGGATTTGGAGGAGCTAACGTGAACTTTGCAGCAACTGCTTACAGCATATGTTCTAACAATGTTAACCTTAACTATAGTGTTCAACCCGGAACTTTCTTTCCGATAGGTGTAACCAATGTTCAGGCCACAGCTACTGATGGTTGTGGGAATTCAACGACTTCAAATTTTTCAGTTACGGTGAAAGATGTAGATGCTCCTGTAATAAATAATGTTACAGGAATCGTAGTTTCAGCTGATGCAGGTAAGTGTTCAAGCAATTTTGTACCTGTAACTCCTGCTGCTTCTGATAACAGCGGTTCTGTTTTAATAACTGGAACGAGGAACGATGGCGCTGCACTAAACGCATCGTACCTTAAAGGGTCTACAATCATTACTTGGAAAGCTGTTGATGCGGCAAACAATACATCATCTACTACTCAAACTATTTCTGTGATAGATGTAGAAGCACCTGTAATTACACCAAAAGCAATACTGTCTTTGTACGAGCCTAATTTCAGCAACTGCTCATTTAAAATATCTGGTACTGAATTCGATCCTGCTGCCCAGGATTTATGTTCTGGCGTAACCATCACCAATAATGTAACCAATAGCAATTCTCTTTCTGGTGCAGTATTGCCAATTGGAAAATCAACTATAGTCTGGAGTGCAACAGATGATGCTGGGAACACCAGTTCATCTACACAAATCATCAATATTGCTTCGAAGCTTACGGCATCTATTCCTGATGCTACTGCAATTGCTTCTGGTGCTGATGCAAACAGCATTTATCTTGGTTATACACCAGCGTCAACATTGTCTTACACTTTATCTGGAGTAGCAAGCTATTCATGGTCAGCAACTCCGAATTTATCAATAGTTGGAGCAAAAAATCTTTCTACAATTAAGGTTACAGCAACGAATGTGAGTACAGGTGCATACTTCTTAAGCTTAACTGTGGTAGATCAAAACGGATGTGTTGCAAATTCAACTAAAGACCTAAGCGTAATTGATATACGTTGTAGCCCTAGAGGAGATAAGATCCAGATTTGCTCGCCACAAAACAGACAACAGTGTATAGCAGTGAACAATAATTTACTAAACCTACTCTCATCCGGTGCTAAACTCGGTACTTGTACAACAACTTTTAGAGCAAGAGGAGTTAACCCGATAGAAGAAGTTGCC
>JANPIB010000181.1:0-20350 GCA_031424775.1 Chitinophagales bacterium
ATTGATTAACATAGGTATTTCTGTTAGCTAATGAAAATGTAGTGGTAGTAGAACTTTCCCTTATATCAATGTAATAAATCTTTATTTCCTTTTTCCATGTAAGAAGCTTTTTCTCCGGAGTTAAATTAATAACTGATTCACAAGGTCCAAATTTTTCAATCATCTGTTCAATGGAATTCAGACGTATGGTTTGGTTCCAATTGTCAATATTTTTTTTAAGGTCACGACTGAAGACAGGGAAAAAGTAATCATATAATGACTTACAGTTAAACCCTCGAAATTGATCCATCTGAAGAAAATTAAAATCACCATCCTTAAATACTAATAACTCACCCTCTTCAGAAAGGGTTACAATGTTTGTTAGTGTTACAGCACATAATTTCCCTTTTGTTAGTTTCTGCTTTTTCAATTTTAGTTCACCGTCTTCATATATGTACTCTACACGTTTTGAAGATGAAAATGTGATCTCATTTAATGAAAGTTTGTTGTACAATTTTCTTCTGTAGTGTTGCAAAAGGGAATCTGAGAATTCTTTGGAAAACAAATTGGATTGAGAGAATAACCCGAAGTCGTCTGTATTTAAACTGTTCACTTCAGAAAGCTTGATATCGAAACTATTTTTCCCATCATTAAAAAAGAGTTTTTTCTCCTGTAAAAAAAAGGTTAGCATTCCTCCTATAGATACAAGGGTTTTACTCTTACTATCTTCTACAGTAATACTGCCGCTTGACTGAAATACTGTGGGGTTTAATGAAATAGTTTTATTGACATTCCAATTTACCTGACCATTAACCAACAAGCTTAAACAAAGAGAAAAAAGAAAGAAAATGGATTTCATAAAAAAGGTATTTAAATAGCGATTATTTGGAGGTCATCAAAAGCAATTTATTTCTCTTGGTAGTAACCTACCAATAACTCTCCATACAGCATGCCCTCTCCTCTGTAAATAACACCAGAGGTATCTCTCCATTCGAGTTTGTAAATGGCAACACTTTTCTTATCTATTCGCAGTGTAGCCTGCTGAGAGACCGCTTAAGGCTCTAGCCATGTTGTATTATACTCACCACAAAAAGGTAAAGGATTATTAATTGCATTTACAAATACTCAACATTCTGTAAAAGCAAAATCCTCATTATTATTCATGTACTTACTGCTAAGGCAGCCGTCTCCGTCATTGCGGAAAACGAAAGATCCTACGAAGGGCATATATTTTAGTTTTTGGTTACGCTACTTCACTCCCTCCCCACCATTCCCTATACCTCGCTTCTGCCTGTTCCATTATCTCGTCCATAATCTCCTGCAATTCCTCTGCTACTCCTTTATTTCGTAGCACTCTTTTCACGGCAAGCATTATTTGTGCTTTAGCATCATCTTTTTTATACCAATCTATTGATAAGTTTTTCTTAACGGCAGCTGTTACCTCTTTCACTATTTCTTTTATCAGGTCATAATCTCCTACTGCATCTTTATGACTGGCAAGTATCTCATAAAAAGCTTCTTCTTCGTCTGTTAAACCAAGAATCTTTCTTCGTTCATCCTCTTCCTGCATATCTCTTGCAGCTTCTCTCATCTTTTGCAATGCGACAAGACTATCAAAGAAATGGTTGTGGTAATCGCTGATGATCTTCTCTACTTCTTCCTTCAGCTTTTTATACTTGATGATATTTTTAAAGTACCTGACTTTAATTTCTTCATTCATGATCTTCCTGATCAGTTCAAGCTTTAACTCATTGCCACTCTTCTGTTCTTTTGCCGTTGCAAGAAAATCATCATTGATGATAGAGATATCAAACTTCTCAATGCCTGCCATCTTAAACACATCCACTACCTCTTCACTTTCGATACTGCGGTGAATGAGTTCTTTTATCTCTCCTTCTTTCTTCCTGATGTTTGTTCTTGGATTCTTGATCTTTCTTACGGCAGCACCAACATGTTGCAGGAAAATAATATCCAAAGAAAGTTCATGTATTTGTGGATGACTTCTTATTATAGAAACCAAACCGCTAAGCTTTAGTTCGTCTAACATGAACTCTTTACTTCCATCTTCATCACTCACCACATGATTGGTAGCTCTACTAACTAATATTAACTGTTCCCCTTTTTTCATGGTCAGCCACCTGCTGTAATCCAGATCTTTTGGCAACCTCATTCTTAAAGCCTCAATAAAGTCTTTAGCCATTTCGAAGCCTTCATCAATTGGTATCGCTACTTCACCTTTACCTCCGCTGCTGGTGTATTTCTTGGTAGCATCTCTTAACCTGTCACCAATGCCAATATAATCAACGATCAATCCACTAGGCTTGTCTTTAAACACAGTAGCCACCCTGTTAATTGCCTGTATCAGGTTATGACCGCTCATTATCTTATCTACATACAGCGTATGCAATGGTGGGTTATCAAATCCCGTTAACCACATATCTCTTACGACAACAATCTTCAACTCATCGTCGGGATCTTTGAACCTGGCTTTCACTGCTTCCATCTTCTCCTTAGTGCGAATGTGTTTGTTCCATGCTGGTGGGTCTTTAGCAATATTGCTGGTCATGATCACCGCAGTTTCAGGACAATCCTGCAAAGCAGTTAAAGCATTATACATCTTTACACAGTTCCTGCGGCTCATGCAAACGATCATTGCTTTGCCATCTAATGTCTTCGATCTTTCAATAAAATGCCTCAATATATCTTTCGATACTTCAGCTACTCTTTCTGCAGACCCTGCTGCATCTTCGGCAGCAGCCCACATGATCTTATTCCTGTCATTTGAGTTTACATCACTCAATATCTCTTCTGCCTCTTCCTCTATCTGTTCATTACCCAAATGTAGTTTGGCAAGCCTTGGCTCATAAAATATCGGCACTACTGCATTATCTTCTGTTGCCTGTTTAATATCGTAGGTGTGTATGATCTCTCCAAACACAGCTACCGTATCAGCATCTTTATTGTCAACCGGTGTACCCGTAAAGCCAATGAATGAAGCCTTGGGCAATGCTTTTCTTAAATTGGCAGCAAAACCTTGTATTGTTCCGTATTGTGTACGGTGACATTCATCAGCTATTACAATAATATTTTCTCTTGTACTCAATTCAGGATGGCTTGCTTCTTTTCCGTCAACTGTTTCCTTTAAACGAAACTTTTCAATGGTGCTGAATATAACTCCACCTTCATCACCACTCAGCAGCTTTCTTAATTCATCAGAAGTTTCAGCGATTGAAACATCACCTACCAGGTCTTTTGCTGCGATAAAATCTTCGTATAGTTGCTTGTTCAGATCAAAACGATCTACCTGCACAACGATGGTGGGATTGTTTAACTGAGCCATCTGTCTTAAGATGCCGGTGTAAATAGCCATCGTAATACTCTTACCACTTCTTGTGGTATGCCATACCACACCAATACGACCATCACCAACAGGACGAATAGACCTGAGTGTTTCCTGTAAGGCATACTGAACACCAAAGAACTGGTGATACTTTGCACCTTTCTTTATCAGCTCACCTTTATCCAGCTCATGAAAAATATAGAAACGTATGTATTGCAGTAAACGTTCGGGAACAAGTAAGCCATTGATGAGTGTTTCCAGTGCAAAATCATTATCCACTGTTTTAATGCCATCAGTACTTTTCCATGCAGCAAACCATTCCATGCCACTGCTGAACATGCCATGCAATGTGGTATTGCCATCGCTAATAACCGTGAGTGCATTGTACTCAAACAACTGCGGTATGTCTTCAATATAATGCTGCACCTGGTTAAATGCACTTTCTACATTGGCATTAGGATCGAACCAGTTCTTGAACTCAAATAATACCAAAGGCAATCCATTAATGAACAGGATCACATCAGGACGGCGTTTGTTTTTACCATCAATGATGAACTGGTTAACGATAAGGAAATCGTTTGCTTCAGCATCATCAAAATTGATTGCATAGAAATGTTCTGCCTGGAACTTTCCATTCTCATCTTTCCAGCTTTTAGGAAAGCCCTTGCTCAGCTTTTTATGAAAATCATGATTGCGGTGGTGAATATCTGCACCACTGTTGAATAAAAACTCCTGCTTTACTTCTGCCAATATTTTGGCAGGAACATGTTTGTACCTGGTGTTTAGGTAAGCTTCAAATACATCTTCCAGTACTGCTTTGTTGAGTGGACGGTGAATATCCTCACCATGTTTATAATGGTAAGGGTTGATAGCAGAAAGCCATTCAATGGCAGCTTCTTCTATATCGCTTTCAACTAAGTACCTCATCATGCAGTAATTCGGTTTCGGGTATGGATAAATCTATTTCGCCAGACATAAGTTTGGGAAGAAGCATATCTCTGGTTCGTGCAAGGTTTTCAGATTCTTTCCAATTATTAAAGATCATTTGATATACAGGTTTCAAATGGTCATCTATAAAGCTATTCAAGAATTCCTTTTTAGGAATTAAGACATCTATTTCTTTTATCTGGTCAAACGTAATTTGAGGAAAAGTACCTGATCTTGATTCAGCAATATTCTGGAGGTACGAAAGCATTTCTGGCTGTGTGAGAATGAAATAGAAGAATAAAGAATCAATCTCAGTCTTTGATTGTAATACCATCAATTTAGTTGAGACTACATAATCTTCAGCATCAAAGTTTACATAAGCAAATCGTTTATTACCTGGTCTGATCTCACTAAAAAGTATATCCTTCTTACATATGGTTTTTTTAGCCTGTCCAGGTAGTCCGTCAACGAATGAATAATTGTTATGCAAAATTTTTCCTTCAGAAATATCTCCAGTATTAAGAAATATGATTTTTTCACTTTGGAATTTGTGAGTTTTGGAAATTGAGCTAAGATGAGTTCCTAACTTCTCATACTTCCAACCTTCCGGCAGATTCTCAGGGTCAATATCATCAACAAAATATTTTTTAAACAGAGTTGCCGCAATTTGTTCCAGTGTTTGGTTCATGCGGCGGTTGAGCTCGATTTTCGAATCGAGGGAGGATAGGATGGAAGCGATTTGGGTTTGAAGATTCAGAGGAGGCAATGAAATATCTAAATCCCCTATTTCTGCTAAATTAATATTTGGTTGTGCTGACTGAGCAGTAATTGAATTTACATACTCAAATACCTGTTTCTGTCGAAAGAAGTAATGAATAAATTCTGGACATGCAATTTCTTTTTTTAACCGTATCAACGCAAGTGCCTGGTTTGTATTCGCAGGAAGGTGTTCTTTTTTAACTACCGCAGTTTTACCTAAAACAATTCCAGCCATTGAAAAAAGAATATCACCTTCTGCCAATTTGGAACGGTTTAGTTTATCATTTGTATCAGAATCAATAAATGCGAAAACGGATTTATTGATCTGCCCATCCATAGTTACAGCTTCAGCCTTAATAAAATTTATTCCGCTTGTAATAAATCCACTACCTATTGATGAAGGTGTAGTTCCTTTTGTAATCCTATCGGATATTTCACCGAGCTTATATTTTTTCCAATCATTCATTATTTAAACAACTCCACTTTCGTTTTATACTTATTTCCAAAACTATGTTTTATTAAACCCAGGTGTTGCAGTCTGCCAACAATAATACCAGGGTGTGTTTCGTATTTGGTTGCCAATTCGGTTATATCTGCTTCAATAATTCGAAAGGGCAGGTCATCATTAAAATTAGATGGCAATAAGTTTCGTGAGGCAAAACGATCTGCTTCGGCTTCTTTGTCCTCATCCGGTTCGTAACCTTCAAAGTCTTCAAGAAACATATCTTTTTTATTGTGCAATAAAATGTGTGCTGCTTCATGGTAAAAAGTAAACCAGAAATGATCGTTGGTTTTAAACCTGTCTGTTAATTGTATAAGTGGGTTGCTTCTAAACCACCTTGCAGCACCGTTAACCGGTGCTTTAGGTAAACACATGGTAAACACCACAGCCACACCTGCAGTTGCACATTGTTGTTGCAGCTGCTCAGCAAAATTATCAGGGTGTGTTGCAATAAGGGTCTTTATTTGTTCAAGTACATTTTTAAAAGCGTCTTTATCATACACACCCAACTGCATTTTCTGCATTTCAACTTCACCTATTCTTAGCCAGGCTGCCATGCTACCTAACGTAGCCTCATGTACTGTACTTTTTCTATAGCTGGCACTGGCAAATTCATTAATATACCGGCTTTGCCATCGGTCAACACTTGCCACACCATAAAACGCTAAGGCTTCAGCTACAAGAGACGGCTCTTTTTTATCTGTGGTTATGTAGCCACATTTTTTAAGCTCGTTCACAGGTTGTTGTGCCAGCCAGGTTGTTGACTGCTGCATAGTTTCATCCTGCTCAATACGGGCTAATTTGGTTCTGTAATTCATTTCACGGTTCATCCAGAAACCGGCATCAATACCTAAAACTTTTTCAAGTTGCAATGCAGTGTTGTAGGTAACAGGTTCTTTACCTGTAATAAGATCATGCACCTTGGAAGGTGTTTTACCTAACCTGTCAGCAAGTTCTGCCTGGCTCATTTTTATAAACTCGATGGTTTCTAGAATTGTATCTCCTGGTGGAGAAAGTAATTCTCTTTGCAATGGTATCTGGTTGGTAGGCATAGCTGTAGTTTAGTGGTAATCTTCACCGGCAGCAATAATTCTAATATCTGTTACAAGAATTTTATTGATGCTTCCGTTTTCGTTTTCAGGTATTGGATCCTGGTCTATTGTAAAAATGATCCTGTGATTGCCAGATATGTCAACTGCCCACTCTCCATTACGATTACCTGTTAAAGCATGACAGTTAGCCTGAGGTATCTGGCAAAGCACATGTAAGTTATCAGAAGCTATCAGCTCATCCATTCGCTGCGAAACTTTTTTGGCTTGGGTGCCAAAAGCTTTTTGTATCTCAGCAGGGTTGGTGAGTTGCTTCCTTAACTTATTACTCTTATAATCAAGATTCATGCAAATATATATTCCGTTACCCAAAAAGGGTAATAATTTTATTTATTTAACGATTGCGGGGTTTGTATTGCACATTTTCAATGGCTTACATAAAAAACAATTCAAGAAGGATAGTCCAACAGCTTGTTAGACTATTTGGTCAACAACCTGTTGACCTATTTAATACCTATAATTCATAACCGATTGAACTAAGGTTTTTCTTTATCTCTTGCTCCAGCTTATCGCTCTCTTTAAACTGCTCAGCTAATTCAGCAGTGAGTTTCTGCATTTTTTCATCGAAAGATATTCCATCATCTTCTTCGGCTTCGGTGCCTACATATCTTCCTGGAGAAAGCACATAGTTGTTTGCTTTTACTTCATCTAAAGTGGCAGATTTGCAAAAGCCCTCAATGTCTTTATAGGGAGATTGCTTCGTTTTACTCGCAATAACGTTTCGCCATGAGTGGTAAGCATCAGCAATCTTTTGCAGGTCGGCATCTTCAAATACACGAAGCCTGCGGTTCACCATGTGTCCCAACTTACGGGCATCAATAAACAATATTTCTTTTTTACGTTCCCTGTGTTCACCATCTTTTCCGTCACGGTTCTTACTCAACAGAAATATACATGCAGGTATGCCGGTTGTTAAGAATAACTTGTCTGGCATCTGTACAATACAATCTACCATGCCTTTCTCTATCATGTGTTCCCTTACATTCTTTTCACCTGCACTGCCACTTGTCATGGCACCATTTGCCATCACCACACCTGCAGTTCCTTTTTCACTCAGGTGATACCACAGTGTTTGAAACCACATGTAGTTGGCGTTACCATTTGTAGTGAACACTTCCTTAACTCCAAACAATCGTGGATCATTATCCGGTAACTGCTCAGGATGCCAGTTAGAGATATTGAACGGAGGATTCATTAAGGCATAATCTGCTTTCAATGTTGAGAACTTATCCTGCAATAAAGAATCACCGAGTTTAAGATCAAAAGAAAGATTACGCAGCAATAAGTTCATCTTACACAAACGCAAAGTCCCTTCATAACGTTCCTGTCCGAAAATAGAAATATCGCTGCTACTACCACCGTGAGACTTGATGAACTTCAGGCTTTGTACAAACATACCACCACTGCCACAGGCAAGATCAACGATACGTCCTTTTAAAGGCTCCAGCATTTCAACCAGCAAACGAACAACGCTGCCAGGTGTAAAGAATTGACCTGCACCACTACCTTCAGCCATGGCAAACTTGCCGATGTAGTATTCATATACACGACCGTAAATATCGCTTTCTGGATTAGCTGCTTCTGAGAACTTATCAGTAGAGAACATATTGATAAGCCCTGCCACCTGTACAGGAGAAAGCTGGCTCTTTACAAAGATGGGTTCGAGTACACCTTTGTAATCTGCATTGCGTTGAGAGAGTATTTCATCTATCAGCACAAAGGCTTTGTCAACCTTTACTTTGATGTCGTCTTGTTCTGCATTATTGCGTAGGTAAGTCCAGGTAGCTTCTGCAGGTAGTTTGTAAACGTTTTTTACCTGGTATTCCAAAGGATCTTCTAAGAATGCCAGTTGAGTGGCTTGTTTCTGTGTGTAATAATCACTCTTAGGATTATCGAAGCCTTGCTTGATTTCTTCTTTGCGTATCTCGTAACGTTCAGAAAGGTGTTTAACGAAGAGTAATGAGAGTACGTAATCTTTATATTGATTCTCAGCTACAGCACCACGAAGTTCGTTAGCTGCATCCCAGAGTTCCTGCTCAAAATCTATGTCTGCTTTAGGTTTGTTTGTTTTGGTGCTTTTCGCCATGTTTACTTAAGGGGTATAAAGGTGTAAAATAAGCCAATAAACCCAAATCTACAATAACATACGCACCTGTTAATCCACATCGCTTCACCTTCATACTTTCAATATATAATTGTCAATACAGGCTTTTTTTACCTTAGGACAGATGCTTTCAGAAGCATAGCTTTCGCACCTATGCAATTATGACTCCATTACCAATTTGGCAGACAGTATCTCCCAAATTGCAAAGTCTTCTATTTGGTGTATAAACTGAACTCTTATTAGCACTATCGCCCGTAGATGGTTGCACTTTTTTAAATAATCTTATTCCCGGATGAAGTCGTTGCTATGTGCAATAAAACCTTCCCTTTGGATAAACCTGTTAAACCGCCAAGGCTTTATTGTATTTATTACGATACTCCAAAGGCAGCATCCCGGTAGTTTTTCTAAACACTTCCCTGAAGGCTTTTACATCGCTGTAACCTACTTCGTACATGATCTCGTTAACGGTTTTACGGGTGGTTTCCATTGCCTTCTTGGCTTGCTCCATCTTTACCCGGTGCATATTCTACTGGTGTATTACCGGTGGCTTTAATAAACCGCCTTTCGAAACTGCGACGCCCCAGGGCGAATCTTGCAGAGATCAGCTACACTCAGCTTTTCATCGGGCTTACTTTCTATATATTCCTGTGCCTGCATCACCAGCTCGTCTTCATGTTGCTTTTGCCCTGTAAATATGGCAAATGCACCCTGCCCGTCCCTGTCTATCTCTACCTGGAAAACCTTGGCACAATGGATGGCGGTTTGCCTGTTATAATACTTTTCTACGAGGTACAGCAACAGGTTTAAAAAAGAGTAGGCACCACCGTTGGTATAGATACCTGCCTCGTCTGTAATCAGTTTATCTGTTTCCAGTTTTACTTTAGGGAACATCGTTCTGAAACTGGAAGCAACACTCCATGGGTGCTGCAACTTCTGCCATCCAGCAACCCTGTAGCAGCCAGTAAAAAAGCACCATTACATATACTCGCAACGTCGGCACCTGACTTATATTGGCTGGAGCAGGTTGATACAGGAAAGCCTGTACAGCCTCATCACCACCGGTAAGGGAAAGGAAGTCTTTTGATTGTTACCAGGCACCTGGTTACATTTATTGCTTTACCATTTTTTCAACCGTAGTAACGCCATTGTGTTCTACCTGCACATAATAAATGCCGGGTGATAGTTGACCGGTTGCCACTTCTATTAAAGAACCGGTATACCCCGAAGCCGAAAACACCAGCTTACCCGAAGCAGATATGATCTTTAATACCGCCTTGTTTAATACCGTATTTGAGCTGATGAATAATTTATCCTTTACAGGATTGGGATAGATGAGTATGTCTGCAGCACCGCCAGCAGTGATGAGCCTTACCGGGCTGTAGTTGGTTTTGCCATCCTTATCTGCCATGCGTAAGCGGTAAAAGTTGTTCTGTTTTAATGGATGCAGATCATTGAACGCATAATTGTTTTCACCGGTGGTATTACCCTTTGCAGCCACTGAACCGATGGATTCATAAGCCGTGCCGTTACTGCTTCGTTCGATAAAGAATACCGCTGCATTTTCTTCACGGGTGGTTGTCCACTGCAAAACATTGTATGTTGCTTTTTTGGCTGCAGTAAAATTCAACAGCGTTACAGGCAATGGTTGTGTATAGATCTCAGTGGTAACGGTGTTTGTTTTTACCGGTAAGTTATAATCAAAATAAATGGATGCACTGTTACTGATGGTTTGCCCTACCGAAAGCCCTGTTACCGGCCTGATTCGGAAAGCAACATAACCTTTACTACTGTCAACATGTTGCGAGAGGGCAGTTAAGACGATATTATTGAACTTCCACACGAGGTATTTATTCTCCAGGATGGTGAGTGATACACCGTGACTGGCACCTAAAAATTTAATGGAAGCAGCGTCCAGCTTTGCCTCCAATGTGTCCCTGATCTCCACGTAAAAAGCTGTATCGGTTCCTACATTCTGGAAGTTGATCACATAATCGAGGTACTCTCCACCGGCATAACTACTTTGTAACAGTTTACCGTTGTGTACCTCCGTTTTATCGTTCGGATCGTTGGAGCCTACTACGATGTGCTCGACGCATTTATCATTGTTGGCAGGTGTGGCATCTGTGTTTACATGTACTACTTTGGCGCATAAACGTAAAGTATCACCTACAAACAATACAGGAGGAATAGCAGAATGGAAGGTGATGTATATGCCACGATCTGCCAGTATGGCCATTGATGAATATGACCACTTAAGGGTATCGCCTATGATCTGTGTAGGTGCAGGGCTGGCACTGTAATAAGTAAGCCTGCTGTCTTTTACCAGTGAAATGGTATTGCTGCCTAATGCAAGGCTACCTACATTGCTGCAAAGTATTTTATATGATACATCCCTGCCCGATCTTGCACGACCGATAGGCACCAGGTCTATTGCAGCATCATAAATATTAGCGGTAGACTGTACGGCAAAGTTGATACTACGGGTATTGCCTTTAGAGGTGAATGTGTAACTGTCTGATCCAGGTACTACATTAAATGGTACACCGGGTGGTAATATCACTTTGGTATTGTATAAGCCCGTATCAACCGATATCAGGAACTTTCCATCGTACGAATACACGCCCTTATTGTATAAGTTGTTCTTGCCGGTCTTGACCCATACATAGGGCAATAATGGTTCGCCGGTATTTAGTATGCCATTCTTATTAAGATCGTTGAACACATTCCCTGTTACCATATTACCCGGTCCCATCTTCATCATCCACAAGTCAGTTGGGCAAACCGTATAGGAGCCGTTATAGTATGATACGTTATAGGTATGTGTAGGAAGTACCGTACAATTGGTGATGGCGGCAATATATTGCTCGTTCTCGGTGAGGTATTTTATTCTAAAGCCATAGCCATTCTTATCGCCATAAAAACACTTCTGCCACTGCACTACACCTGCAGAGTCTGCCCGTAAAACAGATACACTATACCTGTCAGACGAATAACAGGCGTTGGAAAACACACTCAACACCACTCCGTTGTTACCGGCAGCATCTACTGCAAAACTCACCTGGTGAAAATAAGATGAATAATCTTTGGTGTATTTCCAGGTTCCTGCGGTATCGTAGCGGTATAAGGTGGCTTTACCGGGACCACCATCGTAAGCGAAGTTGGTACCTGCCAGGTACACTTTGCCATCGGGGCTTTGTGTAATATCTAAAATCCTGCTGTGGGATGCATTGTTGTGAGACCACGGATACTGGATCCAACCTATTGTATAGGTATTACCTGTTCTTCGCAGCATGGTGAGGTAGCCACTCATGTTGGGAGATATTCCACTGATGATAGGTCCTGTGGTACATGTAGTGCTTCCGGCTACCAATACTGAACCGTCGGGCTCTACGATCATGCCTGCTGCCAGTATGGTTTTATTGCCTGCAAATGTTGTTTTATCCAAATAATTACCTGAAGCATCTAAAGTGTATAGATTGGTGGTGTATCGCCTGGCATTATTGAGTGCATCCCACCTGTTGATGAGGTACACATAGCCACCACCAGGCACTTTCTTTATAGATTCTGACACACAACCCCAGTAGTCTGTACTAGTATTCACCTGGTAGATCTTCTTCCATAAAACATTCCCGTTGAAATCTACTTTTACCAAAAAAGGCACCGTGTAGCCAGCGGTAACATTGAAGTCGCCATCAGGAGATTTGGTTGAACCACCAATAAGGTAACCATCCACATCCACATACACCGCAGAGCCATAATCAAGATCAGACCCACCGAAACATTTTTTCCATTCGATACGACCTGTTGAATCGTACTTCACTACAAAAACATCGTAGCCACCTGTTGCTGTATCACTGTAGTGCCTCAAGCCTTTTACCTCACCATTCTTAGAAGCTGTGCTGGTTACCAGTAGCGATCCATTATCGGGTGTGATAGCAATATCAGGTCGGTTATAGGCAACACCACCAAAATCGAAATCGATACGGCTGATGCTTAAAATATCCGAAGTACACTGCATCTGCATTACTTCATTACCGCTGCCACCTACACACCGGTTCCAGTAAAAACCAAGTGAATCCTGTGAAAAGGATCTACCGGGAAATAGTAAGATCAATAGGAAACATACAAGATGAAATCGTGGTCTCATATACAGGGTTAGGATAATGAAGATAAGTACTCAACAGTATAAGTGATGATATTACTCAAGCGGATGGAAAATATATTGCAGATGAGTTGACTATGATAGCGTTATGGTTTTAATCAATCATCTTAAAGCGATAGCATTGGCAAAAAATCACATGTTCATTACCTGCATCACCTTGCCTCATGGCAATCTTACAAGTTCGTGTGAGCAATATTCCCAAAGAGCAACTTGCTTCTTTGATCGCACTGATAGCTTATGGGAGTAATACATCTAACATAGTTGCTGAAACGGTATCAACACATAAGGATCATTCCGCGCTAGCTACCTGCCAGGCTAAAAATTTTACCTGTATTTCACAAACGGATATATTAGAGCAGAGGTCCTGAAGTTGTTGCGGTGAACAGGTAAGTTTTCATCTCGTCATTCGTTTGTTTGTTTATTCAGCATGATTATTTCACCGGTTGTTAGTTAAATACTAGCAATATTGCTAAGTACATAACCTAACCTTCGTGAGCCTCAGGGTGACATTTCGTGAGCCTGAAGAGTGACAGCTTACTTCTTATCAACTCCCTCACTTTTTCAATACATTCCTATTAAATATGACAGTTGCATAAACTGTTGGGTTTTACTTCAAGTAAATTTGTATTACATTACACAAGCTTATATATACAAACGCTAAAATATTGTATATGAAATACTCCCTTTTGCTATGCATGGCTATTGTGCTGTGTAATATTAATGTTGCACAAACTAGCAATACTTATCACATAAATAATCTTAAGTATATACCAGATGGTTTTAAGTACAAAGATGAACTTAAGAAAATAGTTTTTGTACCTGGTAATTCATTTGTATCGGGTGAGATTATAGGAGCTGATTCATTAACACTCACAAGACCTGCCAGAATCACTATAGCTTCATTTTATATGAACAGCTACGAAGTAAGTAATGGTGAGTACAAACAATTTGTACATTATGTAAGGGATTCCATTGCTCATTTTTTGCTGGGAGATATTGACCCAGCCACAGGGAGAATAGACTGGAAAAAGAAAATTGACTGGAAAGACCCAAAACTTGAGCCTTTAATGACAAATTCTTCAGAACGGATTTATGGTAAGGCTGAAATAGATGTTGCTAAACTGATCTACAAGTCTGGCAGTAGTGGAACAATCGCTGTATATCCTGATACATTGGCATGGATACGAGACTTTGTTTATACTTATAATGAACCTTTGGTAAAAAAATATTTCAGCCACCCTGCTTTTGCAGGTTATCCTGTAGTTGGGGTTAGCCAACAGCAAGCTAAGGCTTACTGTTCATGGAAAACGGAGATGTGGAATAATGCGCTTGCTGAAGTTAAGTTCGAAGGATCAGTTAGCATCAGGCTACCATATCCTTTTGAATGGGAGTATGGTGCACTGGAATTTACAGAGACTAAAGCCAAGACCGGCTGGGGTAATTCCACAGTTTTTAATAAAAAGGATTTTAGCGTTTTTGATAGAACTCAGACGAATTCCTATAAGAATCATATGTATGATGTATCGTACCAGAATAAAGGATACAAATATAATTTTGGAAGAATTATCGATGCAAATGAGTTCTTAGTAAAAGATTTTATTGATGATGGTAATTTCTACACGGCAGCCTGCAATGCTTTTAAGCCAAACGATAAAGGTTTCTATAATTTATCAGGTAATGTAGCTGAGTGGACTGATGCTTATGGAAGTTACAATAGTTATACTGATGAAGCGTCTCAAACAGACAGGCTTTTTGAAAATTTCAAAATACGATTTCCTAATTCTCCACTTAGTAGTTTAACCCCGCAACAGGTAGATGCTTATTTAAAAGAATTTAAAATAGTAAAAGGCGGCTCATGGTATACCATACCTTTTTACCTGCAGCCTGGGGCTAACCAGTATTTCTCTCAATCAGAAAGGCATTGCTATCTTGGTTTTAGAATAGCGATGGATGTTCAGTACACCGGGAAAACTAAGTAAGCTTGGGATCTTCTCTCCAAAATATTTAATGGCACTTATCAACGACTAACTAAATCCATGAAGGTTTCCACTTCCAGACCTGTTGCCTCAACACCGCATAGTTTAAGTCTCAAACTGTGTATATTAAGAAGGTTCTGAGTTAAGAATATTTCTGAACAAAAAAATATAAACGGGCTGTATGGGTAAACAGTGAGTAGCCAATAAAGCTTTCGTGAGGATACCTAAGAGTTGCCAAAGTAAAAATCAAGATAGCAACAAATTCACCAAGTATTTAACCACATACTACTAGGGACTGTCTGGGTTGATTATCAGAGTTTTGCTAATAATGTCATAATCCACCACGGACTAAGCAATCGCTTCGAAATGGCAAAATTGCAGGAAGGTTTGAGCGGTTTCTCTACTTTCTTTGATCGAGATAGGTTTTGTAATAAAGGAATGAGCACCTAGCGAAAGGCACTTTTCCTTTTCCAGTGGATTAATGGAAGTAGTATAAATGATAACGGGTATATCTTTAAAATTTTCGTCACTCTTTAACGTACTCAATGTTTGGGTTCCATTCATTTTTGGCATATTCATATCCAACACAATTAAACAAGGGTAAACAGAAGAAGTGAAATTCTTTCTTAGCAATTCCAGAAGTTGTTCCCCATTATCCGCAAACATAAGTACAGTGTCGGCATTCAATGACTCCATAGCTTCCTGCATAATAAACCGGTCTTCCACATCATCATCTGCTAATACAATTTTTATTTCATTCATAGCATCAATTTAATTATTCAATTGATTGATAGGTAGGGAAACATAAAATACAGCACCTTTCCCTTCTTGTCCTTCAGCCCAAATTTTACCTCCATGAATATCAACAATTTTGCGACATATTGCTAACCCTAATCCGGTGCCTTCATAATCTTTTCTGTCATGTAAGCGTTGAAATAAAGTAAACATTTGCGGTAAGTATTGATCATCAAATCCAATTCCATTATCCCTAAAAGATAATTCATAATAGCGTCCTTTCTGCTCAAAGCTTATATCAATTACAGGAGGGCTTGATAATTTAGAATATTTTAAACAATTACTAATTATGTTTTCAAAGAGTTGTCGCATCATTCGTCCATCCCCCGTTACCACCGGAAGCGACTGAATATTTAAAATAGCTCCTTTTTCTTCGATCATTATTTCAAAATCCTGCGTTGCCTCATGAACAGTTTCATTTAAATCAATAGGGGAAAACTTGATTTGTTCTTTATTGATGAGTGAAAAAGACAACAGGTCTTGTATAAGGCTACGCATTCGCTGTGATGCAGTTTGAATAGAGTTTAAGCAATCAACACCTTTTTTGTCAAGTGCTTGGCTATACCTATTAAGAAGATAGTTACTGTAAAATAGCAATTTACGAACCGGCTCCTGAAGATCATGCGAAGCTACAAATGCAAATTGTTGAAGTTCCTGGTTACTATTTCCAAGTTCACCTATATACTGTTCCAGTACCAATTTATTTTCTTGAAGCAACTCCTGGGTTTTCTTTAACTCGATATTATCCTGCAAGGTTTCTTCTACTACTTTTTGGGCGTGAATGTCAACTATGTAACCAATCCAATATTGGAGTTCTTCATTTGTATCTTTAAATAATGACAAAGAAATCTGGTGCCATAAATAAGTATTGCTTTTTTTATGTTTTAGCCTGGTCTGTGTTTTTATTATCGTAGTCCCTTTTGTAATGGGATTTTTTATAAGCAGAGAAAATGAATCATAATCGGCTTCGTGTACTACCGATTTCCACTGGCATTTATTCAAATCTTCAATTGACTCTCCGGTAAACTTTGTTAGCCATTCATTTGCATATAAAAGCTGACCGTCTTTGTTTAAAGAAAAAATAATGATAGGCAGAGAGTTGGTTAACGTTTTATATTTTGCTTCGCTCTTCTGTACCTTTTCTGACAGCTCTTGCAGTTGTTCGTTCTTTCGTTTTAATTCTTCATAAGCTGAAATCGGCGGCTCATTACGGAATGCACTACGCCATTCATCCAGCTTAAATACGTCGATACGAAACGAAGGTGAAATAAAATAGAACAGTTCAATGGATGTTTCCTTACCGTTTGCAGTAACATTATACCTGTTCACCAATCGCTTGGCATATTGCAAACCTTCATTCTCCTTGTTATCACTCATTTCGTCTTGTAAACAAGCAACAATATATTTATCACGACCATCTTTTTCAACAGACAAAATAAGACGGCCTCCTTTTTCACTTTCGATTGTATGTCTTGCAACTTCTGATACTGCAGTTGCAAAAGTAGTTTGAGCCGAAAGAGACAAACCAGCCATCTCGGCAAGTTTCATGGAACGTTTGTGTGCCATGATTAAGTCCATTTCGTTTTGCAATGTAACTCTTGCTAATTCATGCATAACTCATAAATTTATTTTACATACAGCTACGGACATATCGTCAGTAAGTCGGGCATAATCTTTCATAATTAATGCGGCTAATATGGAAGCATCGTAGCGTTGGATAGCTGCATACTTTACTGTATCCCATTTTGATTTGAGTCCATCACTACACATAATAATATGCTGGCCTTTTTCATAGTCGACTTCCTGTGAATTTAAAGTTCGTGGTACATTATGTCCAATGATCCCATTATAAGCCAAAAGGTTTTTGCCATTTGCAGGGCTGAGGAGCTTTGTACTGATGTTTCCTACACCGCAGATTTTCCACTTATTACTATAAAGATCAAAAACGGCAATAGTACCGACCAATCCCCGGGTTTTTTTTACTTCATTGTTAATGTAACGTATAATTTCTGCAGGGTTAGTTTCTGCACAACTCATAAAGGCACTACCTGCTTCCATTACAGCATGTGCTGCTTCTGGTCCATGCCCTAATCCGTCACCTAAAAATATTTTTATATTCTCTTTAGTTGTCGTTGAATAAAAGCCGTCACCACAAGCAGTTTCTCCGGGTTTAGGAAGTACAAGAGACCTTATTTCTTCTGTGGGTGGTTTTTTGAATTGGGGAGGACGTTCCTTGAAAAGCCTGATCAAAATAACGGTTCCCCAGCCTTTTTGAGAATATATCTGGAAGACATCTGACAGTCTTTTCATGGCTCCCAAACCCTCTCCTAATGTATTTTTTGTAGAAACTCCATCAGCCACCATCCTTGTTACATCTGTCATTCCTGGTCCGTTATCTATACTTATTAATTCAATGCCCTGAAGTCCATTTTCTTCAATCAGCTTTACCCAAACTTGCCCACCACCTGCATGCTTTACCAGGTTACTAACTACTTCAGCAACGATAATATCCAGTTCACCTACTTTAGCTGCTGTAAAAGATGCTCCAACGGCAAGGGCATGAATATCTTTTTTTAAAATTGCAAAATAACTTCTATCATCGGCTTTAAACACAACATGCGTTCTGCTAACCATTCTTCCATTTTAAAATAGTAACCGTTGTTCCAGAGCCCACTTCGCTTTTTATGTTAAATTCATTCACCAGCCTTTTAGTCCCTGGTAAACCAATGCCTAAACTTTTACCTGTTGAATAGCCATCTTTCATTGCTTGTGTTATATCTTGTATACCCGGGCCTTTATCTTCAAACGTAAGACGAATACCACTATCCCTTCCCTGGCTTACTACTTCAATTAAGGTAATGCCACCACCACCATATTTCAACATATTTCGAACCAGTTCGCTTGCCGCTGTAATAAGTTTTGTTTGATTGATGAGGCTCATACCAATCTTAACGGCGTATTCTTTTACACGGTTTCTAAAGGGCACAACATCCTGCTCTTTTTCAATCAGCATCCTATCCTTATTCAGCACCAACTTCATCTTCTTCCAAATCTTTATCGTACAAACCAATTTTCTGAGATAATAATTCCATCCCTCTTTCAACATTCAATGCAGTATGAACACCTTTCAGCTCCAACCCTAATTCAATAAGGGTAATTGCAACAGCTGGTTGCATTCCTACAACAACGGTTTCTGCATCCATAATTTTAGACATGCTGCCGATGTTACCAAGTATGCGACCCATAAAAGAATCAACAATAGATAGTGCCGATATATCTATAAGTACACCCTTTGCTTCAGTTTTATTAACCATCTGAACCAGGTCACTTTCAAGGTTAGTTGCCAACCGATCATACAGATCAATTTGAATGGTAACCAACAAAAATTTCCCCATGCGGAGAATTGGAATTCTATCCATAATTTATAGGGTGGCTTTAATACTTTGAATCTTTTTGACTTCAATTTTCAAAAGCCCAAAAGCATATTTCAATGCACTTGCTAATGTTGCTTTTGTAACGATATTAGATAGGTCTATTCCCAGATGAACTATTGTTTGTGCAATCTCCGGACGAATGCCACTAATGATGCATTCGGCACCCATTAATCTTGTTGCTGATACAGTTTTAATTAAATGTTGTGCAACAAGAGAATCTACAGCAGGAACCCCTGAAATATCTAAAATGGCAATCGTGCTGCCGCTTTCTACAATTTCCTGAAGCAGGTTTTCCATAACCACCTGTGTTCTTGCACTATCTAAAGTGCCGATAATGGGAAGAGCTAGAATGCCATCCCAAACACGGATAACAGGTGTTGAGATCTCTGTGATTTCATCGGTCTGACGGAGGATAACCTCTTCTCTTCCTTTGATAAAAGTTTCGAACGTAACGACACCCATACTGTCCATTAACTTACTCACTTTGAAAATAGCATCAAGTAAATCAACAGGATCATTTTTTAATTCCGTTTGTAAAGCGTTTAATAGAGCATCTTTTAAACTAAATATATATACCCCTGTTTCTCGTGGAGAAAAGCCCTGGCGGGCTCTTGATATAGAAATGCCACCTAGTATTTCATGCACCGGTTCAAACTCTGTGGATTGAACATCCGAAAGATTCTTATCGCTGATTGTTTTTAGTAAAACAGTCAAAAGCTCCTCGGACTGTTCTCTCAATTCATCATTGCTCATCAGGTCTTCCCTTAACCCTTCATCTGCTAATTGTGCAGACATCCAATCTTCTAATACTTGCTTTTTTTTCTTTTGAAGCAGTTTTGTAATATCAGTACTCATTGATAAAAATTTTGGGAGTTAAAAGTAGGGTTAAAAAGAGTGTTGAAGCATTTGGTCTTAAGAATGTTTATAGTTTCTCCGAATAATCATGAGTGGGATCGAATCTGGGTAGCCCCCACTTGGGAATTAGACTTTTGAATACACTTGATTAAACACACTGCATAGAAAACAAAAAGAGCTGCCAAATGGCAGCTCTTTTTTATTCATCTATATTTCTTCCTTTATCTCCCTACAACCACTCTCAGCGTCTTCACACCATCTTCGCTTAGTACTCGTACATGATATACTCCTGATGCATGTTTGGTAACATCTATCGTTACATTCTCTGACTTGTTCATTACTGTAACACTTTGATTGGCTACCAGTTTGCCATAGTTGTCTACCACCTGTACTTCTACCTTGCCCTTG
>JANPIB010000182.1:0-40866 GCA_031424775.1 Chitinophagales bacterium
ATTTTCATAAAAAGCACAAAACTCTATGATGTTATATGCACCGCTAATGTGCATTCCATTGTCGCCCGATTTGCAGATGTCAATTCCTTTGATATACCAGTAATTTCCGGATAATTGAATACCTCTTATACCAACAGCTTGACCCGTAAAGTTGATAATAGGTCTTGTAACATCACTAGGATAAGCTAGTAACGAGATTCTATTAACTGCATTTCCACTTTTATTGAGGTCTATTTTAGCTGTGTAGGAATGTACTTCTCCTCTTAAATAAATAATATCACCAGCAACACAAACTGCAACGGCTTTGGTGATTGTTTTATAAGGAGAACCTAGAGAGGTTCCGTTGTTTAAATCATTTCCTGAAACGTACGACACATAGTATGTAGCTGCGGAAACTGATATAGAACTGGCAAAAAATGCGAAAAGGAGATAAGCAAGCTTTTTCATAACAGCACCAAGTTCAGTATTTATATACCTCGGCGTGTATAAACAGCGAACTTCTTTTGTGCAAACGTTTGCAGTTATCTTTTTCGTGGCAAGCCTGAATGCATCACAATAAATTCAGGTGAAAGAACACGTTTTTCAAATTCTGTAATAGGTCGCTTGCTTTCAATTAATTGAAGCAATAGTTCCATTGATGCCTTACCCATCTCAAAAGCCGGTTGGCGAACAAGGGTCAAAGCAGGATCAGTGATCTCCGCAATATCAGAGTTTGAGAATCCTACAATTGCAATATCATCAGGCACCTTCATACCACGTCGTTTGAAGGTTTTCAGGCTGCCAAGGGTAAGTTTATCGCTTAATGTTACAATTGCTTCCGGAGGATCTTTCAACGTCATAAATTGATTTATGGCTTCCTCTACTTCTGAAAACACCATCCCTCCGTAGAAACTATGTATAATGTAGTTGTTATTGATCTTAATATCATTTGCATTCAAAGCTTCCTTATATCCAGCCAATCTTTCATTGCTAATAGATAGAAACTCCGATGGACAAAGTGCTGCAATTTTTTTATAGCCATTATGTATCAGGTGTTCTGTTGCCTCATAAGCACCTTTGAAGTTGTCACTGATAATGGTGTGAGTATTAATACCTGGTGCGATCCTATCGAACAATACAATAGGTAATCCTTTATCGTGTAAATTACTTATATGTTCAAAATCTGAGGTTTCCGTTGATACAGACACCAGAATCCCATCAACTCCTCTTGAAGAAAGAAATTGGAGGTCCAGTACTTCCCGATCGTAAGATTCATGGCTTTGAGAGATCATAACGTTGTAGCCTTTGTCGTAAGCAACGGATTCAATCCCATTAATAATCTGAGAAAAGAAACTGTTAGCAATTTCACATACCACCACTCCTATAGAACGGGTTTTTCTTTCTTTAAGGGAAAGTGCGACAGGATTGGGGCGATAATTGAGCTTTTCAGCACATTCCAACACCAGTTTTTTGGTTTCCGGGCTGATCTCATAACTATCTCTTAATGCCCTTGAGACGGTAGAGGTAGACAAACCTAAGGCCTTAGCTATATCCTTGATTGTGACAGCTTCAAACTTCATTAGTTGGCAAACATTTCAAATTCGTTGTCAAATTACTCAAATTTAATCAAATGAGGTTCTTACTCTTTTTAAACAGCGTTTTAAGTATTAAATATGTCTTTCAGCTGTTCTTAATATTAGATACTTAGGTGGTAACGTTTGCGTAAAAAAAACCTCTTTTTATCAGTTGCAACATGGAATATGTGTGTAGTTTGGACGAGGATTCTTCGACAAAAAATTGACGTAATTATCTAATTGCTTGTTATTATGAAAAGACTTATTTGTTTGCTTGTTCTTTTTCTTGGCTTATTTTCCTTCGCAAAAGCCCAGACAGTCCAGGTAAAAGGTTCCGTTTCAGATTCTTCTGGAGCTGGTTTACCAGGAGTTAGTGTTATGGTTAAGAATACAAAAAAAGGTACCCAAACAGATTCTAAGGGAAATTTCTCAATGTCAGTAACAGCTCCATCTGGTAAGGTTAGTTTGGTGTTTAGTTCAACAAATTTTAAATCTCAAACTATCTCTACTGATGGAAAATCATCTGTTAATGTGGTTTTAGAGAGAGATGTTGCTCAGATAGAAGATGTAGTTGTTATCGGTTATCAAACCGTAAGAAGAAAAGATCTTCTTGCTTCTGTTTCTTCTATAGGAGCGAAAGAATTGAAAGATGTTCCTATCAACTCAGCTGCTGAAGCTTTGAATGGAAGATTGGCTGGTGTAACTGCTACTACAGCTGAGGGTTCTCCTGATGCTGAAGTAAGGGTTAGAGTAAGAGGTGGTATGTCTATTACTGGTGATAATTCTCCTTTATATATTGTTGATGGTGTTCAGGTAGAGAATGCATTGAATGTGATCTCTCCTCAAGATATTCAAACCATCGATGTATTGAAAGATGCTGCCGCTACAGCTATTTATGGCGCAAGAGGTGCGAATGGTGTTATCGTTATTTCAACTAAAAGTGGAAAACCTGGAAAGGTCAAAGTATCCTACAATGGTTTTGTGGGGGTTAAAGTACTTCCTAAAACATTGGATGTGCTTAGCCCTTATGATTATGTGATTTATCAATCAGAAAGATCAAGAGGTAGTAATACAGATAGCACCAACTTCACTCAGAACTTTGGTACTACCTGGGATACTTTAAACGTATATAAGAATAAACCTTTTTTAGATTGGCAGGATGAAGTTTTAGGAAGAACAGGGATTTCTCAAACACATAATGTTACAGCGAATGGGGGCAACAATAAAGCAACTTACAATTTCGGCTATACTTATAATGATGATAAAGCCATCGTTGTAAATTCAAGCTACAATAGGCATCTTTTTAACCTGAAAGGAGACTATAAGATCACCAAAAAATTGAAAGTTGGTGCTGGAGTAAGATATACTTTACAAAATGTTTACGGCGCTGGTGTTTCTGATGATAAAGGCTCGGCTTATAACAGGCTTAGAAATGCTGTTAAATACAGACCGTTTCTTTCAAATGGTCAGGAACTGGATGATAATGATCCTTTAGCGGATCCAAATGTTGGTAATGGGCTTTCGCTTACAAATCCACTTTTACTTGCTGATGCTGAATTCAGAAGAAAAACAACTGAAGCTCTAAACTTTACAGCGAATGCATCTTACCAAATCAGAAAGAATCTGAGCTTTAAGTCAACTTTCGGTTACGACCAACAGCAGATACAGGACAGGCAGTTTTTTGATTCTCTCACTCCTTATTCTGTGATACAAGGTGCTAAAAAACCAATTGTAAGATTGGATACCACTTTAAGAAAGACGGTAACTAATTCAAACGTTCTTACCTATTCTATAAAAAATTACAAGAAGGCTCATGATTTTGATTTCCTGATTGGTCAGGAAACTTATGATCTGAGAACCACTAGCCGTTCAAGTTTATTTAGAGACTTTCCTAATACTACACCTTATAAAATGGCATTCAGCAATACTGGTTTAGGTGTTCCGTTTGCCGGTTTTCCAAAACTTGGAAAGACACGTTATACCAACGTTTCTTTCTTCAACAGGATCAGTTATGCTTACAAAAGCAAATACTATCTCTCATTTAATGTTCGTGCAGATGGTGCATCGAAATTTTCACAGGAAGCCGGAAAACAATGGGGTTACTTTCCAGCTGGATCTTTCGCATGGAGAGTTAAGAATGAGAAGTTCCTGAAAAATGTAAACTTCATTAGCGACCTTAAGTTAAGAGCAGGTTTTGGTACGGTTGGTAATAATAGAATTGATGATTACCAGTTCCTTACTACTTTCAGAAATGATGGAACTTATTTCTATGGTATCAATGGTTCGGCTGTTAATGCTTTCTCTTCAAGTGGATTGGTGAACCAAAACCTTATTTGGGAGTCTACTGTAAACAAGAACCTGGGAGTTGATATCAGCCTGTTAAAAAATAGAATTGATTTAAGTGTGGATGTATACGATAACAGATCAAAAGATCTTTTGATCAGAGTGCCAATTGCCTCTACCTATGGATACACTACACAATTCCAGAATATTGGTAAAACATCAAACAAGGGTATCGAATTACAACTGAATGCAGTAATCATCAGAAAGCCAAAAAACATCAGCTGGACAGCCAGCTTTAATATCTCAACCAACAAAAATAAAGTTGAGGCATTAGGCACAAATCAGAATAGCTTTTTCCCAGAAGCAAGTTGGGGAGTTTCAGGTCAACCTACTGACTACATCGTTAGAATAGGTGACCCTGTTGGTTCAATGTGGGGATTAGTTACAGATGGATTCTATAAAGTAGATGATTTTAACTACGCTGGTGGAATTTATACGTTGAAGACTGGAATTGTAAATAACTCCGCAATTATTGGTGTGATTCAACCAGGCTCCATCAAGTTTAAAGATTTAAATAATGATGGTGTTGTTGATCTCAATAAAGATAGAACGATTATTGGTAATCCTAACCCTAAGTTTACCGGTGGTTTGAATCAGCAGTTTACTTACAAACAGTGGGATGCAAGCATCTTCATGAACTTTTCGATCGGAGGGGATGTGTACAATGCAAATAAAATTGAGTTTACGAATGGATATACCAACAACGCAAATATGTTAGAAATAATGGAAGGTCGTTGGAAGGTAGTTACACCTACAGGTCAAACAGCTCAGTGGGTAAATGGTACAACTGTTTATGGTATTGCACCTGACCAGCTTACTGCTTTGAATGCAAATGCAAACATCTGGCAACCATTAAAAGGTTCCGGAGCTTTCTATCCACATTCATGGGCTATTGAAGATGGATCTTTTCTTAGAATCAATAACGTAACTGTAGGATATTCTTTACCAGTGAAGAATTTGGTTAAGCTAAAGATGAGCAGACTACGTATTTATGCAACTGCAAATAACTTAGCTGTAATTACAAAATATACAGGCTACGATCCTGAAGTTAGTGTGAAAAGAAGTGCTTTAACACCTAACCTGGATTATTCAGCATATCCAAAGAGCCGTACTTTCATCTTTGGAGTTAATGTAACATTTTAATTAAAGTCAAATCTTGCGATATGAAAAATAGGTTTTATAAAAAGATGAGTATCAGATTGGCAATAATAGCTGCCAGTACAGTACTTGTTTTTACAGGATGTAAAAAATTCTTGGACCAACAACCCATAACAGATGTGGGACCTGATTTAGTTTTTAATGATGTACCAAGTACATATAAAGCTTTAATAGGTGTGTACAGCAGACTTACAGGAGATCAGGGTTATGGTATTCGTTTGAGTCTCTATTACCCTGTAGATAATGACGAAATGCAAGGACCTACAGGTAATGCTGATAATGACAGAAGAGATATGGCACGTTATAGCCTTACCTCAACAAATGCACAATTAGAAAGACCTTTTAACCAGCTTTTCCAGGGAATTGAGTACGCTAATATCTGTATAGATAATATCCCTAAAATGGCAATGTACACAGGTGGTTCTGAACAGGAAAAAAAGCAATTACAAAGAATGTATGGTGAGGCTTTAACATTGAGAGCTCAGTTTTACTTCGAAGCATTGAGAAACTGGGGTGATCTTCCTGCTCACTTCAAGCCAGCTTATGCACAGGCATCTGAAAGTGTTTTTCCTGCAAGAGTTGACAGAGATACGATCTACAATCAAATACTCAGAGATCTTAAAGTTGCAGCTGATCTTGTGCCATGGAGAAATGATGTAACAACAATTGGCGATCAACTTAATGAAAGAATTACAAAAGGAACAGTGAAAGGTTTGCGAGCCAGGATCGCTCTGTTCAGAGGTGGATATTCTCTCAGACAAACTGGCGGAATGCAAAGACCTTCAGATTATCTTAATTTTTACCAGATCGCAAGAGATGAAACTAACGATATTATCACATCAGGTCAACATAGTCTAAATCCAAGCTACAAAGCTTTATGGAAAGATCAGGTTGGTGCAAGAACCATAGCTGATCCCAATGGTGAATTGATGTTCCAGGTTAGCGGTATAGGTGGAGGTTCTACAGGAGATACCAAACTAGGCTACTATAACGGTCCAAGAATGAATAATTTAGGTAATAGCAGTATCAATCCATTGCCAACCTATTTCTATTTATTCGATCCTAATGATCAAAGACGTGATGTTACCATTGCTCCGTATAATGTAATTGCTGATGGAGTAACTAAACAAGGCCAGGCAATCACAGCTATGAATGATGGGAAATACAGAAGAGATTGGATGACGAATCCGGTTTACGGTCCAACCAACCAGGCTCAGTATTTCCAACTTAAATGGCAGATACTTCGCTATTCAGACGTGCTATTGATGTTTGCAGAAGCTGAAAACGAATTAAATGGTCCAGCTGCAGCATATAATGCTGTTAATATGGTAAGAAGAAGAGGATTTGGTAAACCTATCAATACTATAGATGCAACAGCTGATCTTCCTGCTGGCTTAAATAAAGGTGATTTTTTCAAAGCTATTGTTAGAGAAAGAGCATTGGAGTTAGGTGGTGAAGGCATAAGGAAATATGATTTGATACGTTGGAATCTTATGGCAACATCTTTTACTGAAACAAAGGCTAATTTGGTGAGGATGTCAAATGCTACAGCTTTGGTTGATCCAACTTATATGGCTGGATATCCTGCAGTTTCTTTATCTGCTACTCTACCAATAGCTATGTATTATAAAAACAACAACACATCAGACGATGCAAACTTGTGGTTTAATTCGTTTTATGCACCTGCTCCAACATCAACACCAGCAGGTACAACAAAAGTTAACTGGTTAACAGCTGCTATCAATACAACAGCAGTAGCAAGATTAGCAACCGGTTTTACAACAGGTAAATCAGAGCTACTGCCAATACCTCAGCCAGCAAGAGATGCAAATTTTAATTTGACTCAAAACCCCGGATACTAATTAATATCCTATTCTAAATATTCAAGGCTGCTTACGAGCAGCCTTAATTTTTAAAAGCAGATTATGGTGTCAAAAAATATATTGTTGTTGATCGTTACATTGCTGATGATCTCTTGCTCATCAAAGATCACTCCTGCAATAGCACAACAGGAAGAGGAAAGGGCTATCGCTTTTCCAGGTGCAGAAGGCTTTGGAAAATATACATCTGGTGGACGTGGAGGAGCAGTATTGATCGTATCTAACCTCAACGATAACGGGGCAGGAAGCTTAAGAGCAGCCTTAGAAACAAAAAAGTCTGCGATGGTTGTTTTTTCGGTTTCAGGTACAATCCACCTGGAAAGTCCGTTGGGTATTTATTCAAACACAACAATTGCCGGACAATCAGCTCCAGGAGATGGAATTTGCATTGCTGATCAACCTGTTTCATTGAAAGGAGACAACATAATAGTCAGGTATACGCGATTTAGAATGGGCGATCGTTATCAAAACAAAGGCTATATAGATGGTGCTGGTGGTGACGATGCTTTTGGTGGAGTTAAACGGAATAATATCATCATAGATCACTGCAGTCTTAGCTGGAGTACTGATGAGTTATTTAGTGTTTATGCAGGTGACAGTGTTACGCTGCAATGGAACATGATCTCAGAGCCGTTGAATTATTCTTACCACTTTGAAAAAGGGGATAAAGATTTTGAGAGTCATGGTTATGGAGCGATTTGGGGTGGATTACATGCAACATTCCATCATAACCTTTTTGCTCATTGCAATAGCAGAACACCAAGGTTTAACGGAATCCGCCATACATCTATCGAAAATTGTGATTTCAGAAATAATGTTATCTATAATTGGGGGCATAATAATGTGTATGCCGGTGAAGGTGGAACCTACAACATCGCAAATAATTATTACAAGTATGGACCTGATACTAAAGAGTCAGTGAAGTTTAGGGTAGCCAACCCTTTCAAAAGAGAAGACATTCCTTTTGGCAAATGGTATGTGTCTGGAAATTATGTTGATGGATCTGAAAGAGTTTCCCAAAATAACTGGTTAGGTGTTGTGATGGATAAAGGAACGGAAGAAGATGCGTTAAATGCCAAGTTGCAACAGCCGTTTCCTTTTGCAACAATCAGGACTGAAACAGCAGTTGAAGCTTATACATCAGTTTTAAAAAGTGTTGGAGCATCTTTCAAAAGAGATACACTGGACCAAAGGATTGTTCTCAATGTTCAAAACAGAACCGGCCGAATCCTTGATGTTCAGGGTGGTTATCCTCATGGTACTCCTTACGAACAGACTGTAAATGCCTGGCCTGTATTGAATAGTCTAATATCCTCATTAGATTCAGATAAAGATGGGATGCCGGATGAGTGGGAGAAGCAAAAAGGTTTAAATGCTTCAGATGCTTCCGACGCTAAAAAAGCATCACTTCACCGGTTATATACCAATGTGGAGGTGTACCTCAACGGAATTCTTGAGTAACTCGAAAACGATTGCGTAGAATTACAGTCTAGTTTTATTGCAACCTAACTTTCTTTGAGGTATTAGAGATACTTTTAAAGTCTAATAAATTAGCCATTATGAAAAGATATTTACAAACATTCCTAATCACCATTCTTTTAATTTTCTTCTTTATATCCAGTGACGCCCAAACCAATTATTGGGGTGGCAGACCAGGCTCTTTCGATGTAATAAAAGACGTGTCTACAGCTTCGGTAAGCAGTGGTGCAACCACAGGGGGTGTTTGGTTTGGAGATAGCCTTACCTCCTCTGGATGGTTTATTAAGAATTATTATCGCACAACTTCTTCATCAGGGATTTGTGCAGGACAAGCAGCTGACATTCGCATGCCTAAAGTAGGAACATCTCCTGGATATGGCGTATTAGCAACTCCGTTTTTACCTTACGGCGTTAACACAGTTACTTTTAGCGAAGGCAGAGGTACTAGGAAAGTATCGGTTTTTTATACTACTAGTGATACTACAGTAAGCACATATGATGGGCTTTCAATACCTTCTAACTGGATATTTGTAGACAGCACCGCTACCAGCGCTACCAAATGTGCTGATAAAGTAGTAACTATAAATAGTGCAGCAGCCCGGCGTGTAATTTTTACTAATTTGACGACTGGTGGCGATATGGATATTGATAGTATTAGGATTACAAGCATCAATACGATTTTACCGGTTGGGTTTTTATCAGCCAAGTCTTATTTGAAAGATAAAGGAGTTAAAGTTGATTGGTCTGTAGCTACTGAATTAAATGTTCTCGCTTATTCTATTGAAAAATCCTTTAATGGTGTAAACTTCTCTCAGTTAGCTTCTGTAGCGCCAAAAAATAATAATACAACAGGTCTTGATTACTCATGGTTTGATCCTGCTCCTTCTCAAGGTATAAGCTATTATCGAATTAAATCTATTGATAAAAACGGAGCTTCAATATTATCATCTATCCTTAAAGTAAACACAAGTACCACTAAAACTGAATTGAATATTGCCCCTAACCCTGTAACTGGAAAACAATTGAACATTCAACTTTCTAGCTTAACGAATGGTAATTATTCTTTAAGACTCATGAATGATATTGGACAGGAAGTGTTCAACACCCAGGTTTCTACAACAGGTGGTTCACTTAGCCAGTCTTTTACACTGCCTTCAACTGTTAAAGCCGGTATCTATAATTTACAGCTTAGCGGTGGAGAAGTAAAGATCAGCAAGCGTGTTATTGTTCAATAATTTTCGCATAAATGATATCAAAGAGAGGCACAAAGCCTCTCTTTTTTGTTGCAATCGTTTGCACAAATAAACTGTTGTGTTTAAGATTCCATTTCGCCGTAATTTCTCAGTTTAGAGGTTGCTATTATTAACTCACTTATTCTTGTCAATGAAAAATTCTACTTGCCTGCCAAAGTTCTTATTGCTTACATTCCTCTCAATTATCAGCTCAGTTTCTTACGGCTACGATTTAGTAGTTGCCCAGGATGGATCTGGAAATCACACAACTGTTCAGGCTGCAATTAATGCTGCACCAATAAACAGTGCAGTTCCATTCACCATTTTTATAAAAAATGGTAAGTACAGGGAGAAGGTTAACATTCCATCTAATAAGCCTTTTCTCCAGTTAACAGGAGAAAGCGTTGCAGGCGTTTTTATTTACTACGATGATCCTGCAACAATTCTGGGAACTCAAAACTCTGCCAGCTTCACAATTAATGCAACTGATTTTGCTGCAGTAAACATCACTTTTGCGAATACATTCAATTATGATTCAGCAAGTGCTGCTGGACAAACAGGCTTGCAAGCAGTTGCAGTTTTGGTAAATGCCGATAGAGCTGCTTTTAAGAACTGCCGGTTTTTAGGTAACCAGGACACCCTTTATGCAAAAGGCAGCGGTACACCTAGGCATTATTTTAAAAATTGTTACATTGATGGAATCGTTGATTTCATCTTTGGAAGTTCTGTTGATGTTTTTGATTCTTGTGTGATATACGCTAAAGCAAGAACAACTTCAGGTAGTTCTTATATTACGGCTGCAAACACTCCTGCAGGTCAAAACTATGGTTACGTATTTCGAGACTGTAAATTCCCCGCAAATACAGGAACCACTACCTATTATCTTGGCAGACCATGGCAGAATGATGGTACTTCATCTCCTTCGGCTGAGAATAAGGTGACTGTTCTTAATAGCAGGTTGAGCGATAAGATCAGGGTAGAAGGTTGGTCAACCTGGAACGGAAGTACCAACACCTCTATCATTCAATACAATGAATACAACAGCAGGTATTATAACGGTACTTTGTTTGATGTAAGTCAACGTGTAGCTTGGTCTAATCAACTAAGTGGTGCACAAGCTGCCACTTACACAAATGCAAATTTGTTTGGCAGTTGGGATCCATGTGCTGTGCTTGCTGGATTTTGCAATAGTGGCTCTCCGGATATCGCTGTAGCCAACTTCAAAGGAACTAAAGGTGTAACAACTTCAATATTTAACTGGAATATCAGTTGGCCGGTTGATCAGATCAAATATGAATTATTTCGTTCTACAACAACCCGAAACGGAGTTTATAGTAAGCTAAGTGAAGTAATAGCAAGCAACGATACGGTGATTAATTTTTCACTTACTGATGCAAATCCTCCGTCAGGAAGTCTTTACTATTATTATATACTTGCTTCTAAAGCAGGGTTAGCGAGTAACTACTCAGATACAGTTCAGGTATCAAGTGCTCCAACAATAAATGTTGCAGCAAATCTTTCTGCCTTTTATCAAACATTAGGGTCTCCTTCAGCTACTCAAACTTATACAGTATCAGGAACTGACTTACAGTCAAATGTTACACTAACACCTCCAACAGGTTTTGAAATATCCAATAATGGAACAAACTGGTACACCAACAGTACTCCATTGGTACTGACACAAACTGGCGGAATCTTGGCCAGTACAACTATTACTGTAAGATTAAATGCCTCTTCTGCAAATACTTACTCAGGTAACATCGTTCATACTAGTACCAACGCAACAAATTATAACCTGGCAGTTACAGGTACTGCTGTAGTTGCACCTGCAATCAATTCTGTAGTTCTTCAACAATGGCCTTTTACTGTAAATGGTAATGATGATCCTGCTGTAAGATCTGCTTTCGTTTCTGCCAGCACGCCAACTTTTAATAGATTGACTTTATCTAACGGAACAACCTTAGCTGCTATTCCAGCTTATTCCTCAACTTATGGACAAGCTTTTGGAGCAAATGCTAACGGAGATGGAACATGGACCACAGCTGTAGGAGGTCCAGGAGGTACGCTTACAAGGGTTCACTATGAACAATTTACAGTTACAGCAAATGGAAGATCAATTAGGTTAGATTCTATTATATTCAATGCAGCTTTCTATAATACGAATAGTAATACCAAGATGGCAATCGTATATTCAAAATCTGGATTTACGATAAATGACTCAACAGATGTTACCGGTGGTGTAGATCAAAGCAATGCATCAGTGACTGGTTCTTTTGCTACGCCTATTGCTCTTGCCAATCAAACAGGTGGTCCATCAAATTTTTACAGGATCGCATTAAATGGTTCAACAGGAGTAACTATAACATCTGGGCAAAGTCTTACGATACGTTTATATTTTAGTTGTGGAAGCACAGGAACTCCACGTTATGCAATGTTGAAAAATGTTATTGTGAAAGGTGAGGCTATATCGCCATATCCACTTAGCCTTATCTCATTCAATGGTTCTTACAATGGAAGTTCGGTTGATCTGAACTGGAATACAGTAAACGAATCCGGCACCCAGGAGTTTTTTGTTGAGAGAAGTAATAACGCAAAAGAGTTTACATCAATCGCTAAAGTGGCTGCTGCAAACCAACGAGAGAATAAGTACTCAGCAATTGATGCTAAGCCATTTGAAGGAGTGAATTATTATCGCCTGAAGATAATTGACAACAACGGAAGCATAAACTATTCTAAGATCATCCTCATTAATACGAAACCTTCTAAGGGAATCACTGTTTATCCGAACCCAGTAAAAGAATCTCTAACACTTACACATGCAAAAGCTGGCAGCAATGCTGTTGTTGATATATTTTCTGGAGATGGTAAGAAGATGAGCAGTTATAAAATAGATCGTTTAGCCATTCAATCTACTCTCGATGTTTCTGAACTTGTTAAAGGGATATATCTCGTTGTCTATTCTGATAATGTTAACAAGAGTTCGTCTAAATTTATCAAGTTATGACAACTACAAAGCTTTGGATATTAAGCATGATGCTGTGCATGGCTTTTATAGCACCGGAGCCAAAAAAGAAGATTACTGTTTGGCTTGCCGGGGATTCTACTATCGCAATTAAAGAAACGAAGGCTTATCCTGAAACCGGTTGGGGAATGCCATTTGCTTATTTCTTCGACTCTACTGTAACAGTAAAAAATATCGCCAAGAACGGAAGAAGCACAAGAACCTTTATTTCAGAAAAGTTTTGGGAATCCATCTCTAATAATTTACAGGAAGGTGATTATGTTTTTATTCAGTTCGGTCATAACGACGAATCAAAAGAGAAAGTAGATAGATACACATCACCTGAAGAATATAAAGCAAACCTGATGATGTTCATTTCTGAAATAAGAGCAAAAAAAGGGAACCCGGTTTTACTCACACCAGTTTCAAGAAGAAAGTTCAAAGACACACTTCAAGTTCAAACACACGAAATTTATTCTGCACTTGTGAGAGAAGTAGCCAAAGAACAAAACGTTCCATTTATTGATCTTGATTCAAAGAGTATGGAGCTGTATCAAAAGTTTGGAGCTGAAAAATCAAGACTATTGTTTCTGCAGCTGAAGCCAGGTGAACATCCAAATTATCCTGACGGTAAAGAAGATAACACTCACTTCAATGAACTTGGTGCAAGATTGATTGCTCAGATCGTACTGCAAAGTATCAGGGAACTCAAACTTGAACTTGGAGAAAGAATAATCGTACCTAAAGTAAAGAAATGAAGCAGTTTATAATTCTGGCTTTTTGTTGTTTGTTTACCTTGATAACCTTCAGTCAGAAGAAGATTGTTGTGGCACAGGATGGAAGTGGAAATTATAAATCAATTCAGGCTGCTTTAGATGCACTTCCTTCAGGGAATGATACTCCCGTTATTATCAAGGTTAAAAAAGGTGTGTACAAAGAAGTAGTCACTATTGATGCAAGAAAACGCAAGATCAGTCTGGTTGGTGCAGAGAAAGATCCGAAAGATGTTGTGATCACTTTCAACAATCATGCAGGCACACGTTTGCAGAATGGTGATACACTAAATACTTGGACTTGTGCAACAGTGTTTGTATACGGTAACGACTTTCGTGCAGAGAATATAACTTTTGAGAATAATGCTGGCTTCAGTGCTGGACAAGCTGTGGCTTTGCGTGTTGAAGGTAACAGGGCCTCTTTTTTCAACTGTAGAATGGTTGGCTTTCAGGATGTGTTGTTTCTTAGTGGCTCAGGTGTAAAGCACTTTTTCAAAGAATGCTACATTGAAGGAACTACCGACTTTATTTTTGGAGCTGCAACTGCTGTGTTTCAAAACTGTCTAATTCATAGCAAGAAGAACTCTCATGTAACTGCTGCCTCAACCAATAGCATTATTCCTTTTGGTTTCGTATTTTTTAACTGTAAGCTCACGGCTGACAGTTTAATCAATAAAGTTTCTTTAGGAAGACCGTGGAGTCCTACTGCAAGTGTTACTTATATTCATTGTTGGCTTGGCACTCATATCATACCTGAAGGTTGGAATAACTGGAAAAATCCTGCAAACGAAACCACAGCAAGATATGCTGAGTACAAAAGCACAGGTCGTGGAGCTTACATTGAAGAAAGAGTAAAGTGGGCTAAACACTTGACTGATGAAGAAGCTGCCAAGTTTACACTAAAGAATATTTTAGGTGAGTGGGATCCTGAGAAATAATTTTATTGAGTGAGTAGCAGAATATAAATCGGCTTCCGTTGTGTCACTCACTTCAACGTTCGGAACAATTTTCAACTGGTCCCGATTAATGTTCAAGGTTGAATAAAAGCTGAAGAGTCCCGTACGTACGGGAACGAAAGCTTAATAGAATTGCAACACCCTGTTTCATAAATTATTTCTATGCAACCGATCAATACAGCATTATGTTCTTTTGGAATGAGTGGTTGGGTTTTTCATGCACCATTCATAAACATTCATCCGGGTTTTAATTTCTATTCTGTTTATGAACGAACCAAAAATCTTGCTCAGGAAAAATATCCTTCTGTAAAAACATACCGTAGTCTACAAGAGATGTTGGAGGATGCTAACATTGAATTGGTTATTGCCAATGCACCAAATGCAACACATTACGAATTTGCAAAGCTTGCTTTGCTTTCTGGTAAGCATGTGGTTGTAGAAAAGCCATTCACAATTGAAGTGGAAGAAGCAGAGGAGTTGAGAGCAATAGCAAACACAACTGGCAAAATTTTGTCAGTTTATCAGAACCGCAGATGGGATAGTGATTTTAGAACTGTAAAGAAAGTTTTAGACGAAAGATTAATAGGACAAGTTAGAGAAGCAGAGTTTCACTACGACCGTTTCAAAGATGATCTTAGCCCAAAGCTGCACAAAGAAATTCCCGGACCAGGCACAGGTGTCTTGTATGATCTAGGATCACACTTGATAGATCAATCGTTGCATTTATTTGGAATGCCTGAGGCTGTATTTGCAGACATAAGGATCGTTAGACCTATTTCAAAAGTTGATGATTACTTTGATTTGTTGTTGTATTATCCTGAATTTCGGGTAAGGTTGAAATCTACTTACCAGGCGAGAGAGCCAATACCTTCTTTTGTTTTACATGGTACTAAAGGCTCTTTCTTAAAGTCCAGAGGAGATGTGCAGGAGGCAATGTTGCAGCAAAGTGTTTCTCCGGACAAAGCTGATTGGGGAACTGAAAATTCAGATGATGCTGGCTTGCTGCATACAGAAGTTGAGGGTAAGATCGTTCGAAAAACCGTTCCTTCAGAAAAAGGAAATCATTCGGTTTTTTACGAACAATTATACAAAGCCATCAGGCATTCTGAGGAACCACCTGTTACAGCCGAAGATGGCTTGAAGGTTATCCAGATCATTAAAGCAGCAATAAAGAGCAATGCAGAGAAGCGAGTTGTGGAACTTTAAATTGATCATTAATTCCTGAGAATATGTGGCGAGGAATTATGCAGCTGAAAATACCCTCGTTCTCGGTAACGTTTGCGTAAAGAAATAGCTAAAAGCTTTTGACTAGCGTTATTAATAGGTAGACTTTTCGGATTTTTATAGATGTAAAGTTGTTAATAGCAATCGTACATACGGTTATGCAGTTTCTGCATACTCGTTTATTTCTAACATAGCCATTATGAAAATTGTAAAGCTCGGATTAAGTGCATTCCTTGTAACGTTGGTTACCTTATGTATCGCTCAAAAAAAATCTTCTGTAGTTGTTGCTACTCCGGTATTTAAGAAAGATACTTTCAACATATTAAAATTTGGAGCCAAAGCAGACGGAGTTACATTAAACACGAAAGCTATTAACGGTGCAATAGATGCGTGTAATAAAAAAGGTGGTGGAGTGGTATTGGTTCCTCCTGGTTTTTGGGTCACTGGTCCAATTGAACTTAAAAGCAATGTGAATTTGCACTTGCAGAAAAATGCTGTGTTACAAACCACTGATGATTTCAACGAGTTTAAACTTGTTGCAGGTAATTGGGAAGGCTTGCCACAAATGAGAAATCAATCTCCTGTATCTGCAACAAGCGCAACTAACATTGCGATCACTGGTTTTGGTATCATTGATGGAAATGGTGATGCATGGAGAATGGTAAAGAAAGATAAACTAACAGAAAGCAATTGGAAGAAATTGGTTGCTTCTGGTGGTAGTTTAAGTGATGATAAGAAAACATGGTACCCTTCAGAGAAATCAAAGAGGGGTTCAGCTTTAAAAAATCCGGGTGAGATCAATGGTGCGAAATCAGCAGCTTTCTATGATTCTGTAAAGGATTTTCTTCGTCCGAACTTATTAGTATTTACCCGTTGCAAAAAGATATTGCTTGAAGGTGTTGTGTTTCAAAACTCACCGGCATGGAATCTTCATCCTTTAATGTCAGAAGATATTACTGTGAGAAATGTGCAGGTAAAAAATCCGTGGTATGCACAGAACGGAGACGGTATTGATTTAGAAAGTTGCAAGAATGTAATAATTGAGAACAGCACATTTGATGTAGGTGACGATGGTATTTGCATCAAGAGTGGAAGAGATAAGTGGGGAAGAGATAGAGGAATGCCAACGGAAAATGTGATCGTCAGAAATTGTGTTGTATATCATGCACATGGTGGATTCGTCATCGGCAGTGAAATGAGTGGAGGTGCTAAAAACATCTGGGTTGACAACTGTACTTTCATCGGAACAGATATCGGGCTAAGATTTAAAACTACAAGAGGCAGGGGTGGTGTGGTAGAAAATATCTACATCAACAATGTTTCAATGAAAGATATTATTGGTGAGGCAATTCTATTCGACATGTATTATGAAGCAAAAGATCCTATTGCATTAGCTGGAGAAAGAAGAGAACCGCCTAAAGTTGAAACAAAGCCTGTAACAGATGAAACGCCAACATTCAGAAACATTTTCGTGAATGGCGTTGTTTGTAATGGTGCTGAGAAAGCAATTTTTGTTCGTGGCTTGCCTGAGATGAATGTTCAGAACATTGTTCTTGAAAACATGACTTTGCAGGCGAAAGAAGGATTGGATATGACTGAAGGCTCTGGTATTAGTTTGAAAGCGATAACTTTTATCACGAAGAACACTGATCCGGTGATGAACATTCACAACAGTCAGAAGATTTCATTAGACAGGATCGTTTATAACGCAAATTCAGAGGTGATGTTGAATGTGAGTGGAGAGAAATCGAAGGGCATCACCATTACCCATACAGATCACACCGGTGCTAAGAAAGGCATCACTTTGACCTACGGTGCAAAAGAAGATGCAGTCATCATTTTAATGGAGAATAAGACAAGATAGAAGATGAAGAGATTTTTTTTGATAGCGATACTGTTTTCTTTTTCAGTTGCTAATGGCCAGGATTGGAGTAAGAAGCTTGCTGAAACAGCAATGACGATCTGGAAAGACTCATTTTTACTTGAAGGAGATAAAGCTCCCAAGTGGCGATACGATCAGGGTGTAATACTAAAGGGTATAGAAGGTATCTGGAATGCTACTGGTGAAGGAAAATACTTCAGCTACATTCAACGTAGTATGGATTACTATGTTAAAGATGATGGTAGTATCAAAGGCTACAAACATGATGAGTTCAATATCGATCATGTAAATAATGGTAAACTCCTACTTCTTCTTTATAGAGTTACAGGAAAAGATAAGTATAGAAAAGCAGCTGAAAAGTTGAGAGATCAACTAAAAGATCACCCAAGAACTAGTGAAGGTGGGTTCTGGCATAAAAAGATCTATCCAAACCAAATGTGGCTGGATGGACTTTATATGGGTCAACCATTTTATGCTGAGTATGCTATGCTGTTTCATGAAGATTCTGCTTTTAACGATATCACTCGCCAGTTTGTATTAATGGAGAAGCATGCAAGAAATGCAAAAACAGGATTATTGTATCATGGATGGGATGAAAGTAAACAGCAAAAGTGGGCTGATAAAAAATCCGGTCTATCTCCAAATGTTTGGGGCAGGGCCTTAGGATGGTATGGAATGGCTATGGTTGATGCATTGGATCATTTTCCTGCGAAACATAAGGGAAGAGATTCGATCATAGCAATACTTAATCGTTTTGCAAAAGCTATAACTACTGTTCAGGATTCAAAGACCGGACTTTGGTATGATGTGGTTGATAAGCCTAAGGAGCCAAAGAACTATCTCGAAGCTTCAGCCTCTTCAATGCTCGTTTACACTTTAGCAAAAGGTGTACGAAAGGGTTACCTTCCTGTAACTTATCTTAAGAATGCAACCAAAGGTTATGATAGTATTTTAAAGCAATTCATAAAGGTTGAAAGTGGTCAAACCAACTTGCACGGAACAGTTGCTGTATCGGGCTTGGGTGGAAATCCTTACAGGGATGGAACCTTTGAATATTACATGAGTGAACCAGTTATTGTTAACGATCCAAAAGGAATGGGTGCTTTTATTAATGCTGCTGTTGAAATGGAAATGTCAATGAAGCAAAACATCGGCAAAGGCAAAACTGTTCTGCTGGATTACTATTTTAATAACGAATGGAGGAAAGATGCTACCGGAACAAATGTTCGTTGGCATTATACCTGGGAAGACAAAGCCAACAGTGGCTTCGCTATGTTGGGTGATATCCTCAAGATACGTGGTGTTAAAACCAAGTCATTGGAATCAGCTCCAACAACTACCAATCTTAAAGGATCAGATATTTATCTCATCGTTGATCCGGATCACGAAAAAGATGCACCAAAGCCAAATTATGTTTCATTGAAAGATGTAGATGTAATTAAATCCTGGGTAAAAGCTGGTGGCATTTTGGTGTTGTTGAGTAATGACTCACTTAATGCGGAGTTTACTTGTTTCAACCAGTTGGCAAAGCAATTTGGTGTCCAGTTTAACTTTGATAGTAAGAACCGTGTGCAGAATGATCAATTTGAACAAGGTGCTGTGATTGTACCTAAAGGTCATTCTATCTTCAAAACTGCAACCAAGCTTTATATTAAAGAGCTAAGCAGTTTACAGGTTAAGTCTCCTGCTGTTCCGGTGCTTAAAAACGGAAACGATAACCTCATTGCAGTTACCAAATATGGAAAAGGAACTGTTTTTATGTTAGGCGATCCATGGTTATACAATGAATATGTTGATGGTAGAAAATTGCCGGCAGACTTCAATAATTACAAAGCAGCAACAGATTTAGTTGAGTGGCTCATCAAACAAGTGCCTAAGAAAAAATGAAGAGACATCAAGCTACATATTGTTTAATTGCTTTGATAATATTTTCGTTCTCTTCATTTGCCGGAGTTCAGAAAAAGATCATTGTAGCAAAGAAGGGCAAAGCAGATTTCAACTCTATACAAGCTGCGATCAATAGTCTGAGTGATTCGGCAGCTGAACCAAGGGTCATCTACATCAAGAACGGTGTTTATGATGAGAAGATCTACATCGAAAAGCACAACATCGTTTTCGAAGGACAAAGTAGAGACGGTGTTATCATCACTCAATCAATCGCAAGAGATGAGTGGAGATGTCTGCATAATGATGACTGGGGAGTAGCAACAATAAATGTTGATGGTAATGACATCACTTTAAAGAATCTTACAGTCAAAAATGATTTTGGCTTTGCTTTCACCGGTGAGATTACGATCAACTGTCCACAAGATACTATCGCAAAAGAGAAGAAACTTCGTAAAGAGGGACATCAAATGGCATTGCGAACAATGCATGGCACAAGATTAAAAGCAATCAACTGCCACTTTCTTGCTTTTGGTGGAGATACAGTAAGTCCCTGGAGTGTTGAGAACGGTATGTTCTACTTCAAGGATTGTATTATGGAAGGTGGTGTGGATTTCTACTGTCCAAGAGGTTGGGCTTATGCCGAAGGTTGTAAGTTCGTTACGCATACTGGTCCTGCTGCAATTTGGCATGACGGATCTAAGTATGAAGATTCAAAAACCGTATTAAAAAATTGTTCGTTCGAAGGATATAACGGTTTTAAGCTTGGTCGGTATCATCGTGATGCACAGTTTTTTTTAATTGACTGTGTGTTTGCTGATAACATGGCAGATGAAGATATCTACCTGGTAAAAACGAATAATCTTATCCAGTGGGGTAAAAGAGTTTTCTACTTCAACTGTCACAGGAAAACCAAACCTGATTTCAGCTGGCATAAAAATAATGTGATGCAGAATACTGATGCATCTAAGATCAACAGTAACTGGGTATTTGGAAATAAATGGAAACCTGAACTTTTAAGATAACAAACTAACTGTAAGCAGTTATCAGAGCAACACAAAAGCTGATCACATGAAAAAGTTTTTAGACGAGAATTTCCTCTTGGAAACAAAAACAGCTGAACAATTGTATCATTCCTTTGCTAAGGAAATGCCAATCATTGATTATCATTGTCACCTTCCGCCAAATCAAATTGCAGAAGATAAGCAGTTCGAAAACCTTACCCAGCCATGGCTCTCTGGTGATCACTATAAGTGGAGAGCAATGCGTACCAACGGTATTGATGAAAAGTACATCACCGGTAACGCCTCTGATTATGATAAGTTTCAGAAATGGGCTGAGACAGTGCCCTACACTTTACGCAATCCTTTATATCATTGGACGCATCTTGAATTACAGCGTTACTTCAACGTTAATGAAATTCTGAACGGAGATTCAGCAAAGAAGATTTATGATGAGTGTACAGCTAAGTTGCAAACTTCAGATTACTCAGTAAGAAACCTGTTGCGTAAAATGAATGTGCGTACAGTTTGTACAACTGATGATCCGGTTGATAATCTTGAATACCATCAGCAAATGAAAGCCGATGGATTTGAAATTCCGATTCTTCCAGCTTTTCGTCCTGATGCTGCTATGAATGTGGATGATGTAGACACCTTCAACAACTATCTCACGAGATTGGAGAAGGCTGCTGATGTTTCGATCAGCACTTACAACGATTATATCGCTGCTTTAAAGAAACGTCATGAGTTCTTTGCAGAAAATGGTTGTTCAGTATCTGATCATGGCTTAGAAGAAATCTATGCAGAAGATTATACACAAGGTGAGATCATTGGTTTGTTTGCTAAGATTCGTTCAGGTTTCCAGCTCACTATAGAAGAGAGAAAGAAATTCAAATCTGCCATGCTGGTAACATTTGCTGAGTGGGATTGGGAAAGAGGTTGGGTACAACAATATCATTTGGGTGCGATCCGTAATAACAACACTAGAATGTTGAGTCAACTTGGTCCGGATACTGGTTGGGATTCTATTGGAGATTTTTCACAGGCAAGAGCACTTGCAAAATTTCTGAATAGGTTAGATAGCGGTAATAAACTTGCTAAGACCATCATCTATAACTTAAACCCGGCAGACAATGAGTTGTTTGCAACCATGATCGGCAACTTCAACGATGGCTCTGCTGTTGGTAAAGTTCAATGGGGTTCAGGTTGGTGGTTTCTCGATCAGAAAGATGGAATGACCAAACAGATCAATGCACTTTCTAATATGGGATTGCTAAGCCGCTTTGTTGGAATGCTAACTGACTCTAGAAGTTTCTTGTCGTTCCCTCGTCATGAATATTTCAGAAGATTGTTGTGCAATATGTTTGGAAATGATATAGAGAATGGTGAGTTACCTAACGACATTGACTGGATCGGTAAAGTGGTACAGGACATCAGCTTTAATAATGCCAATAACTATTTTGGTTGGCAGGAGAATACAAATAAAGCAGCTACAATCCAGTTAGCTACAGTAAAATAAGTTTGATTTCTTAGCATACATCAGAAGCCGGTCTTTACGACTGGCTTCTTTTTTTATAACTTCATCCTATGAGAAAGAAAGTGCTATGCTTTGGAGAGTTGCTCCTGCGAATTTCTCCGGCTCCTGCAAATGATTTTGCCCATAAGCCTATGTTATTGTATGTTGGTGGAGCAGAGGCAAACGTGGCAACAGCTTTAGCGGGCTGGAATGTTCCTGTAAAGTATTGTACTGTTCTTCCTGATAATTTCATGAGCAGGCATGTGCTCCATTACCTTGAATACAAAAGTATCTTCACTTCATCTATCATCTTCAACGGAAACAGAATAGGAGTGTATTATTTAGAAAGAGGTGCAGACTTGAAAGGAAGTGTTATTTACGATAGAGATCATTCATCTTTCTCAGAAGTTAAAACAGGAATGATCGATTGGGATAAAGTGCTGCAAGATGTTTCCTGGTTCAACTTCTCTGCTATCAGTCCGGCACTAAATCAGAATGTTGCAGATGTTTGTTTTGAAGCAATAGAAGCAGCTTCAAGAAAAGGAATTACAATTTCTGTTGATCTTAACCATCGTTCAAGATTATGGAAATATGGAAAGCAACCGAATGAGATCATGCCGAAACTTGTAGAGCATTGTGATGTGATAATGGGAAATATCTGGAGTGCGAATACTTTACTCGGAACTACAATTGATCCTGATATTCATAAAGAAGCAATACAGCAAACTTATATAGATCATGCAGAGAGAACATCCAAGCAGATCATAGAAATGTTTCCGAAATGTAAAGCCGTTGCCAACACTTTCCGCTTTGATTCACCAAAGAGTGATATTCTTTATTACACCACGCTATACAAAGACAGCCAGCTATTTGTTTCTCCTGAATTTACTTGCCAGGGAGTACTTGACAGAAGTGGAAGTGGTGATTGTTTATGGCAGGATTGATCTACGGTTTGTATAACAATAACGACTCACAGGATATTCTGAATTATGCAACGGCAGCTGCATTCGGAAAACTTCAGGAGTTTGGAGATGCAACTGGTCAGGATGTGTTGACGATTTCCAAGATTGAAAAGATGGCAGAATGAGTGGAACACAGATAAAACAGATGGAATGGATAACACATATTTTTTAATCTGATTATTAGTTAGCCTAAATTATTCAAAAGTTATCTGTGCAAATCCGAGTCATCCGTGTTTCAATCAAATCTTCACCTTGATCACCAACTTCTTTATTGGTCCTTCACCGATCATCGGTGCATGAACATCATCCGGAAAGAAAATAGCGAACTGTCCGTTCGTTAGCTGAAAGTACATATCAGGAGCATCGCTGTAAAACAGCACATCTTTCTCAGGATTGTAATCACCTTTTTGTGATGTACAGCTTTCCTTTGGCTTCCAACCCATAGTTTCTTTGCCATTAATGCAAACCTGGATGTCAATGTTGTTGTTATGGCACTCGAACTTAGCAGTTGACTCCTCAGCCGTCATCCCGTTCTTGTTTGAAACGATAGCTTTTAAACTATCTCCATCAATGTCAAATTTGCCATCTTCAAGTTTTGCAAGATCCTGGCTGTTGATATACTGAAATGCTTTTTCAAACGAAGGATGAACGCTGAAATATTTAGAAGCGTTTTGAATACTGTCTATGACCATGGTTGTAAGTTTTTAGTTTATAGTTTTTTGTTTTCAGTTCAGCAAAGATCGGAACGATGAAGTGATTGCGACGCAACGAACGATGCTATGAAAATCAAAAGTTGGTACTAAATACATTTTCTAATCAGTGCAAATCAGTGTAATCCGTGGCAAAAAAATCCGCCTTATAAAAAGACGGATTCTATTATCAAGCTCAATAAAATCCCCCTTTAGAGGATAGGGGTGTATTTTTATCTCTGTACTCTTCCTGATGCATCACCTTTCATCAAACCTCTTACTTCTTCAAGTGTTGCATGGTTAAGATCACCCGGAATGGTGTGCTTCAAAGCAGAAGCAGCAACACCAAATTCAGCAGCTTCACCCAAAGGCATGTTTGTAACCAGTCCATAAATGAAACCACTTGCAAATGAGTCACCACTACCAACACGATCAACAATACGAACCTCGTACTGACGAGTGTGGTAGAACTCATTTCCATCATACACCAATGCACTCCAGCCATTATCAGAAGCACTATGACTTTCTCTTAAAGTAGAAGCAATGTATTTAAAGCCAAACTTCTCTTTCATTTGGGCAAAAATGCTCTTATAACCATCAAGATTCAGTTCACCTTTGGTAATGTCAGTTCCTTCTGGTTTAAAGCCAAGTGTTGTTTCTGCATCTTCTTCGTTACCAATACAAACATCAACATACTGGCAAAGACGAGTCATCACTTCTTTTGCTTTTTCTTTACTCCACAATTTCTTGCGGTAGTTAAGATCAATACTTGTGGTGATGCCTTTTGCTTTTGCAGCTTTCAATGCAGCTTCAGTTAATGCAGCAGCTTTATCGCTTAAGGCGGGAGTGATACCTGTTGTATGAAACCATGAAGCACCTTCAAATATCTTGTCGAAATCAAATTCACTGGCATCAACATCAGCAATAGAAGCGTTAGCTCTGTCATAAATAACCTGTGAAGCCCTCATAGAAGCTCCTGTTTCAAGAAAATAAATACCTAAACGGCTACCACCTCTTGCGATGTGCTGTGTATCTACACCATAACGGCGAATGTGGTTAATGGCAGATTGGCCAATGGCGTTATTCGGAACTTTTGTAACGAATGTTCCGTTCAATCCATAGTTTGTTACAGCAACAGCAACGTTGGCTTCACCACCACCATAAGTAACATCCAGACTATCGGCTTGTACAAATCTTTCAAAATTCGGGGTAGAGAGTCTTAACATGATCTCTCCAAGTGTAACTACTTTTTTAGACATGAGCAGTCCTTATTTTTAAATGAATAATTAGTTTTTGAGGACATAAAGATAAATCCACACCACCAGAGACTTCTGATAAACATTCGTTTCTGCTACTAAAACTACGGACACGTTTGCGTAGAAAACTTATAATTTTTCTCAATGTCAGGGTTCACTATTGGTGGCGTTCGTATCTTTCAACCCGATGAGTGTCATATTCTTCAGCCTAAGAGGCTTGCACTTGCCAAATAACTAACGAAACAACATTTCAAAAGATGGATAAGAAAGCTGAATTATTAAGGTTGATCCCAGAAGCTGGGATTCTTCCATTGTATTTTTATAAGGATACTGAAGTGAGCATTGAAGTGCTGAGAGCTTTATACCGTGGCGGAATTCGTGCCGTGGAATACACGAACAGGGGAGAAGCTGCATTGAATAATTTCGCAGCAATGCGAAAGGTGTGTGATGCTGAGATGAAAGACATGTATCTCGGTGTGGGTACGATTAAAAATGGTGATACCGCTAAGGCTTTTATTGATGCTGGTGCAGATTACCTCATCTCTCCAGGCTTGGTTGAAGAAGCTGTAAAAGTTGCTGATGCGAATAACATGCTTTGGGTGCCTGGTTGTATGACTCCAACTGAGATTATCAAAGCCGAGAACCTGGGTGCTAAGTTCGTGAAGCTGTTTCCGGGTAATATTTTAGGTCCGGGTTTTATGAGTGCCATTAAAGAATTGTTTCCTAATCTCATCTTCATGCCTACCGGTGGTGTTGAGTTAGATAAAGCCAATATTGCAGGATGGTTCAAAGCCGGTGTTTCTGCAGTAGGTATGGGTAGCAAACTCATAACAAAATCACTGCTGGAGAATAAGGATTATGACACTATCACTTCAGCAACAAAAGATGTAATTGCAATCATTGCAGAAATTAAAGCAGGAAAGTAGTTTGATCGTTTCGATTTCAAAATCAAATCTCAAACATCAAATAATTTATATGAGCCTTTCAACGATTGCCACTCCAAAAGAAAAGATATCCGGCTACCGCTGGGTCATCTGTACGTTACTCTTCTTTACTGTAACCATTAACTATCTCGACAGGCAGGTGCTTTCATGGATTTGGAAAGATCATCTCGTTCCTGAATTTCATTGGACAGATAGTCATTATGGAACCATAACCGGTTTGTTTTCCATCTTCTATGCAGTAGCCATGTTGTTTGCCGGAAGATTTGTTGACTGGATGGACACTAAAAAAGGTTTTCTCTGGGCTATCGGTATCTGGAGTCTTGGAGCATGTATCCATGCATTTTGTGGTATCGCCACTTCAGGTATGTTAACTGGTAAGTGGTTTGTAGGTTTCGAAGCAGCGAAAGATTCTATTGCATCGGTAGGTGACACTGCTTTAGTGCTTTCTACCAGTGTTTCATTATTCATTTTTGCAAGATTTGTTCTGGCTGTTGGTGAGGCTGGAAACTTTCCTGCTGCTATCAAAGCCACAGCTGAATACTTTCCTAAGAAAGACAGAGCCCTTGCCACCAGTATTTTCAATGCCGGTGCAACAGTAGGTGCATTGGCAGCTCCTGTAACCATTCCATTTATTGCAGATGCCTGGGGTTGGGAATCAGCCTTTCTTATCGTTGGTGCTTTGGGTTTTATCTGGATGGGCTTTTGGCTTGTTATGTACAAAAAGCCACACGTTCATTCTAAAGTAAATAAAGCAGAGCTGGAATACATTCAACAAGACATAGTGATCAACAACCAGGTTTCTGAACCTGCGATTGCTGTTGAAAAGAAAATGTCTTTTGCAGATTGTTTCAAATACAAACAAACCTGGGCTTTTGCCTTTGGTAAGTTTATGACGGATGGCGTTTGGTGGTTCTTTCTTTTCTGGACACCAGCCTACCTCAAAGACATCTACAAATTGAATTCAAAAGAAAGCTCATTACCTATATTTATTCTGTATGCCATTACCCTACTTTCAATCATAGGTGGATGGTTGCCTACCTATTTTGTAGAGAAAAAGAAGATGAATCCTTACGAAGGCAGAATGAAAGCCATGCTCATCTTTGCTTTCATCCCGTTGCTGGCATTGCTGGCTCAGCCTCTTGGTTCTTATAGCTATTGGATACCAGTGATCATAATTGGTATTGCAGGTGCAGCACACCAAAGCTGGAGTGCCAACATCTTCTCAACCGTTGGTGACATGTTCCCCAAAACGGCAATTGCTACGGTAATTGGTATTGGTGGTATGGCAGGTGGTATCGGTTCTTTCCTTATCAATAAAGGTTCTGGCGTCTTGTTCGATCATGCTGGCAAAACCCAGATGCAGTTTGCAGGGTTTACAGGTAAAGAAGCAGGATACTTTATCATCTTCTCTATTTGTGCTTTTGCCTACCTGATAGGTTGGGTGGTAATGAAATCACTCGTACCAAAAATGAAGATCATAGAAGCGAAATAAAACTTTAGTCAAGTATAAATTGCAGAAACGGATAGCGAAAGCTGTCCGTTTTTGATTTGTATGAATTTTATTAGTGAGCTGCTTATGGCATCGTTTGTTGCTACGTTCAGTTCAAAGTTCCCCATTTATAGGAACTGAGTGTGGCAGCCTGTCCTGAGCTTGTCGAAGGATCACTCACTTGTACGTTCCTTTTTTATGGGAACTGAGTGTAGTCCCTAACTTTCGGAATACTGAGTTTCTACTAAGATCATTTACTTGTACGTTCGGAACTGTAGATTAGGTATTTTTATACCGGCTGGTGTCCTCACCATACAGAACACTACAATTTAGCTGGCGATAATGCAGTCCAAAAATTTAGATAAATCCTACTGCTGTGCATTCTTAATGTAATTCGGCGATTCACACTCCTGCCAGTACTCTACAATTTTAACGATCATATTTTTTAGTTTGGTATAAGTGTTCGGTTTAATAAAGAATCCTTGAATTGACCTGGAATAAGCATCAATTACATGTTTCTGCTCTGCACTGGTTGAAAAGAAAAGATAGGGGATAGACTTTAACCTCAGGTCTTCATTATTAATTACTTTCTCCCTTAGCTCCAGACCACTTAGCTTGGGCATGTTTATATCAGAAAGTACCAGGAAGGGTTCTATTTCAGTCGCTGTTAAAAATTCCAACGCCTTTTCGCTGTCACCGAAAAATATAAGTTCATTTTCATAATGGAGCTCTTTAAAAACCTCCTCTAACATTACCTGATCGTCAAGATCGTCTTCAATGATGATAATAGGTCCAATTTTGTTCATAATTAATTTTATTATGATTTGTACTTTAATTGCAAAGCCGCTTTTGTTTATTACCATTACTGGAACTACTTCTCATACAAGACCACATCAAGATTTTTAATTGCACTAAGCTGCTTGTCAGAGGTTATAAGCGGTATATTCAATGCAAATGAAGTTGCTGCGATAATGCAGTCCGGAAGTTTTAGATTGGTTGATTTTCTGATTTCGACAGTGTGTTTCTTTATTTCTGCAGTGATGTTTTCAATCTTTAGTTCTTTGAGAAATAAACTTATGGACTGAGTTTCTTTTTGAGTTATCTTCTTATAAGACAGAAGCTCTAATTCGGATATGATGGAGAGATAAAGTTCCTTTCCATTTAAAAAGGAGGCAAGTGTTTTGTCACCGCCTAATACATAAAGTACGGCATTCGTATCTAATAACAGCTTATTGCCATTCATCTCTAAAGTTCTTTTGAATGTCTAAAGCATCTTCTTTTAGCTTGATCTTGCCGCAGAATTTCATTACATCAACACCAGCTTTGCTTTTAAGTTTTTTTTCTATGGACTCAATCTCTCTCTTTGAAGCTCCTTTTTTCAACACCAGTACCATGATAATCCGTTTTAGTAAAAGTAATGAATATATAGGTTGTATCTAATGTCGCCATGAAAACGGAACTATGAAGGGTGCGACGCAACAGAACTTCCATTGAAAAACTGTCGCTTGTTCCACAAATTCCTCCCTACTTTCGCAAAAATTTTGAGCAATGGAGCTACAGTCACAGATACTTGAAGCATGGAATAACCGTGAACTTCTGAAAGATAAAAAATACAGCGATGCCGTTCGTGCAGTGATAGAAGAAGTGGATAAGGGCAGGTTAAGAACTGCTGAACCAACACCTAACGGTTGGCAGGTGAACGAATGGGTGAAGCAAGCAATACTCATGTACTTCGGTATACAGCAAATGCAAACCTGGGAACTGGCTCCGTTTGAGTTCTACGATAAAATGCTGCTGAAGAAAGATTATGCATCAATTGGTGTAAGAGCAGTACCTCATGCAATAGCTCGTTATGGTGCTTACCTGGGAAGAAATGTTGTGTTGATGCCGTCTTACGTAAACATCGGTGCTTTTGTAGATGAAGGAACGATGGTAGACACCTGGGCTACAGTTGGAAGCTGTGCACAGATTGGTAAAGGTGTTCACCTGAGTGGTGGTGTGGGAATTGGTGGTGTGTTGGAACCTTTACAAGCTTCACCAGTGATCGTAGAAGATGGATGTTTCATCGGTAGCCGTTGTATAGTGGTTGAAGGTGTGATCGTAGAGAAAGAAGCAGTGTTGGGTGCTAATGTGGTGCTTACCAAATCTACCAAGATAATAGACGTTAGTGGGAGTGAACCTGTGGAGCTGAAAGGTCGTGTGCCAGCAAGAAGTGTTGTGATACCTGGAAGCTATACAAAGAAATTCCCGGCAGGTGAGTTTGGTGTAGGCTGTGCATTGATCATTGGTCAGCGTAAAGCTTCAACTGATCTTAAGACAAGTTTGAATGATGCGTTGCGAGATTTTAATGTAGCAGTCTAGGTTTGGGTTCAACGCAAAGATTATTGATACCTGTTTATGTTTTAAGTTCTTTATTTTAAGATTGAACAGCTATAAAGTGTAAATCAAAACGCAAAGATCGCAAAGGGATCTGCCGTTTACGGCAGATGCAGCCTTGGCGACTCTGCTTTCTTTGCTTCTTTGCGTGAAAACATTTCTTGCCTGATATTTGAAGCAACAAAGCTTAAATGGATTCATTAACCCATATTGTTTTAGGTGCCTGTATCGGTGAAGCCATAGCTGGTAAGAAGCTGGGGAAAAAAGCAATGGCTTGGGGTGCTTTTGCCAATAGCATTCCCGATTTTGATTTTATTGCTTCCTTCTGGCTAACGATGGATAAAAACCTTTTGGTGCATCGAGGGTTTACTCATTCAATCTTATTCGCTGTTCTGCTAACACCTTTACTTGCCTGGCTTGCATATAGTTTCCACAGATCAAGAGGAATTGATTACAAGCACTGGGTTGTTTTTCTTGGAATTGAGATATTCTGCCACCTGTTCATTGATACATTTAATAACTACGGCATCGGTTGGTTGGAACCCTTTTCTAAAGTTCGGTTTTCATTTAATACGGTTTATGTTGCTGATCCTTTCTTTACTATTATTACATTGATCGCAGCATTGGTTTTGTTGTTCAAACGAACAGATTCACTTAAACGAAAGTTCTGGTGGCGGCTTGGAATTCTAGCACCTGCAGTTTACCTTATCATTTGTTCTTTTAGTAAGATTTGGGTGATGGCAGCAGCTGAAAATATCATGCAGAAACAGAATGTGCACCACAAACGATTCTTCACCACACCAACTCCGTTCAATAGTTTACTCTGGTATGTTGTAGCTGATGCAGATAGTGGGTTGTATTCAGGCTATCGTTCGGTGTTTGATTCTAAAGACACGATGCACTTCACCTATTTCCCGAAGAACAATCACTTACTTTCTGAATCGAGTTCGGGAGAAGAGTTAAGCACCATCAACAATCTTAAACAATTCTCCCAAGGTTTCTATACCATTCAAAACTGGAATGACACCCTTGTGTTCAATGATCTTCGATTTGGTCAAATCGTTGGCTGGCATGATCCGGAAGAAAAGTTTGCGTTCCATTATTTCATCCGCCATAAAGACAATGGCATGGCAGTACAACGTGGACGATTTGCACGTTGGAACAGAGAAACAATCAACTCCTTATTCAAACGGATCAAGGGTAACTAATCTTTTTGTCGCCTGAAGTAAAAAGTGAACAGCAGAAACGAAACCTGTATCATTTGATAACACACCCATTGCCAGAATTGTAATAACAAGTGGTTCTTGTTCGAGAATTCCGCTTGTACCACTTTCTCACAGTCGTGATCTATGATGTATTGAAACGATTCCTGTGCTTTTTTCGCAAAAGCCTCATTCATTATGTCGAGGTTCAGTTCAACACTGGCAAAAGCACTAATGTTATTCAGGTTGTAAGATCCAACGGTAACAAACTTGCCATCATAGGTGCTGATCTTTGCATGCAGTACACTTTTTTTATACTCGTACACTTCAATGTCGTGCCTGAAAAGCCAGGCATACATCCAACGCTCGGCTTGTTTGGCTAACATAACATCAGAATAGCCAGCGATGATCAATTTTACTTTTACCCCTCTTTTCACAGCAGCAGCCATATTTCGTTTGATGGCTCTGCCAGGAAGAAAGTAACTTGACATGATGGTGACGGACTGTTTTGCATTTCGCAGCATCTCCAGATAAGTTCTGGATATCTGGTTTCTGCCACGAACCCAATCGTTCACTCTAACCCTTACCATACATTCATCTGCTGGAAGCTGATTCATAGGTAAAGCATCCCGGATCAATCTTTTATTTGGGTTCCAGTTGCTCTTGTTCCAAACCCTAACACATATCCTGTGTAGTTGGGTTGAAACTTCACCCTTACTCAAAACAGCCCAATCAAGCCATGCAAGCTGACCTGGCATGTCGTTATACTTGTTGCTGATGTTAACACCACCAACAAGGCTGTTGCAACCATCGGCAACTGCAACTTTGTGGTGGAGTCGTCTTCCAAAATAAAAATGGCGGCTTTTCAATATCGGCTCAAACCAACGAAAATGAACTCCGGCAGATTTCAGGTCCTGGATAAATTCATCAGAAAGTGCTTGTGATGCATAGCCATCTAAAAGTAAATACACTTTCACCCCACGTTTCACTGCACTTTTCAAAGCTGATACTACTTGTTTACCTGTCTCGTCGTCATCGAAAATGTAGGTTTGCAGGTGAAAAACTTGTTTGGCATTATTGATCAACTCTTCCAGCAAACGAAAATATTCTTTCCCTCCACGTATCAGTTGTACAGCGTTGGAAGCAGTATAGAGTTGCGAAATGTTGTTTGTTGGTACAGCCTGCATAGATTGTTCAAGCTAAGCTAGTTTAGCCAGCTGAATAAATACTACCAATTTTATTACCAAACTTTATTTTTATTCGGCCAGCTCCTGTAATACTATTTGGCTTCGTTGTGTCACTCACTTGTACGTTCTGAAATTTAGGGAGCTGTGGGCTAAACCAAGTTTGCAACTTCGTCGTGGAGGTAAAAAGTCATTCGAAGCTTTTCCTGCTTTATCGTAATAGGTGCAAGCCATTTTATCCATACGAACGCCCCATTTTCAATGCCTGATGTGGGATAACATTGGTGTACACAGGAAGTTGCAAATTTCGCTGAGTAGGTGTTAGCGTTTCATTTTATTATCCCATTCGGCTTCGTAATAACTATTAAAATGTGCACTTAAAACCAAGCGGTTTTCTGTAAGTTTTTTATAAGCTTCAAAAAAATCCTCATCAATCATTTTACTTTTGTAGGTAAGCCAATATCTGTTGCTTCCAATATCTGCTCTAATATCTGTAAAGCCCAATGCAAATGCTGTTTGTTTAAAATCTTCTGGCTTATTGATTGTAATTTCCGCATACACCCTGTAATCACAAAAAGCAATTCTATTTTTATTTACAACAGTAAATAACTGGCAAACAAAAGCAATGGTACTATCGTTGGTTAATTGTTGCAAGACCTTTCTTTTATCATCAAAGTTTAAATTTTCTAAACTTATGCCTCGTTGATGTTTACTTACAAAAATGGTTGCTAGTTTAGGATATTGATTTTGCAATGAGGCTAAGATTGAATCGGTAATTTGATAAGTTGTTCGGTTCTTACTTTTAAATTTCGAGTGATCAGGTATGATCGTGTATTGATCTTTTATAACCGAAAATGGCATTCGATAATAACCAATTTTCAAGGTTCGTTCATTTGGTTTCAGCAAATAAAACTGCATTGCAATATTGGCTGGAATCTTATTGTAAGGCAAACTAAAACCATAGCTTGTTGTATCTGTAAAGGATAGAATACTATCTGTTTTTTTCAGTAATAAAAAATCTTTGTTGATTGTTGATTATATCAATTATAGGTTGTTTCCAATTTCCGTTTTCCAGTACTTTAATATTGAAATTAGTGTGCTGACTGCCATTTTCAGTATCGAAAGCTGTTAATGAAATTTCTTTAGAATACACCACTTCATCAATTCCCCAGGTCCCATCCTTAAAAAATCTCCAGTTGCCCACTTTTAAAGAAGTGTCCCCATCTTGTATTTGTCCTTTGGCTCTTAGATTTCCATTGGGATAGGTGAAAATGGCATTTTTAAATCTTGCGTTTAGCTGTTTAGCAATTGCATAGTTTACACTACTGTCTGCATTATAAAATACAGTTGCATTATTGCTTACTGTTGGTACCACTACCCCAAAATATAGTAAGTGGTCATCTGACAAAGTTAGAACGCAGGAAAAGTTATTGGTAGTAAAATCAAAGCTATTGGCCTGCATTAATCCATTAAATACTAAAGGTGTGTTTTGCTTTGGTAACAGGGTTTGGTTAATGCTGAAGAAGTCTCTGGTTGCACTCTGAACTTTAGTGATATAAACAGGCTCATCACAAGCATTGTACAACCAAAATGTATCTTTAATTAGTTTAGTTGTATTTGTGCCAATAACAGCTTTTAATGGTAGTGTGTGAGATTTTTCAGAAAATAGTATACAGTCTTTAGGTGCATATTTTATTTTTGGTGGAATGGGTCTAAACAATGTTTCATCTTTATCGATCAATACCCATAGCTTATTTTCTAATTGATAAGTGTTTTTTATTTTAGACTTATCTGTCCTGGTATACTCATAACGTCTCATTTTTTTTAATGGCGAATAATAAAATACATCATCATAATTACTTAAAGCAGTGTCTGGTTGATATTGTTTTGTTGAAGTATTGAAAATGTAGAAATTTGTTTTTTCCCGGGTCACCAAATTTTCCAGATCTCTCCAGGTTTCTATTTGAACAGAAAAGTCTTTGGCTTCAGCAATGCCTCTGTTATAAAAATCAATAAACTCAATATGTTCTTTGGTTATAGATTTTGATTTACTGGGTATATACAGCTCCTGGTGTAGTTTACCGTTTTTGGTATCATATACTTTCGCTGTGTTTAATATATATTCCGGTGGTCCTTCAATTACAGATTCATGTTTTCGATACTCAAAACGAACGGCATATTGCAGTTCGTTTTTTTCTTCAACTATTTGAGCTTGCTGTTCTTTATTGAGTATAATATCTATGGGTTTAAATGCTTTCCCATCAAGTGTTTCAACCGGGTTCCGGTACTTATAATTATCTAGCACACCATTATTGCAAATTCTCACAGCTTTTTGAATGGGTAAATGAAATACCTGAGTTGGATAGCTGAAGCTGGTCAGATCATCTTCACCAGCTTCAATTTTTAAATGATAGATGGGATGTTCTATTGGTTTTTTTAAGTCTAGTATATCCAGCCTGAAAACAACAGCATAACTATTGCCTATGTTGTAATATTTTCTTTTAAAAAGTGGACTTCCCGATTCATTGTTATTTATTGTTTCATTATCCCAAAAAAATAACGTTTCGGTTCTTTTTTTCCATTGTTTTTTTTCCCGGTAGGTGACAATAGCTGTTATAGGTTTTTCATTTTCATCAACCAGATACATTTTAAGATTATCTAATTTTTGAGTGCTATTATCCCAATGGGGATTTACAACAAATAAATAATAGTCGTCGAAACCGCATTGTTGTGCAAATGAATGTAGTTGTAAGAAACATAAAAGAGCCAACAGTAATATTTTCAACATCATGATTTGCTTTAATGGCACGAGGATTCTCCCATTATCATTGATTCTTGTTATTCGTCGGTATAACTAAAGGCTACATTATCTTTATTTACATCTGCGGCACACCCTCAACCAATAACTCATTTCCTGCTTTGTCGTAATAAGTGCAGGTCATTTTATCCATACGAACGATCCATTTTTCAATACCTGAGGTAGCACTATCATTACAAAAAGTAAGGAAGTCTGTTTTGCCTTTCTGGTGGGTAAGAAGGTCAGATTGGAACTGTTCTTTGTTAGAGGTTTCGGAAACTTGTAGTGTATCGTACTTAGCTGGTGATGATGTTTGATAATCATCTGTACCCAAATAATTGGTATGCCCGTCTGAAACAAATGTTTCATAAGATGTTACCCCCAATTGTCTGATCTCTTTGATGTAAGCAGGAAAATCTGCACCGGTTTTCACTTTTTGGTGGGCAGTTTTAATCTGGTCTAGTGTAAACATCATATTTAGTTTTAGCAGTAACAGTACTTGAAACTATTGGGTTTCAAGGTGTAATTGGTTAGATCTAATGGCACTACAAGGTACTATCTGTCTTCCCTAAATAGAAAAAACACCCTTCAAGGGTGTTCACTTTAAAATATCGTTGACAATTAAGCTTTATCCCAATTCCGGATTTCTTTCTTTTCCCCGTTGCTGATTTTCGTCTGATCTTCCGGCCAGCACCCAGAAAGCATTAATGGCTTCCATGGTTCTAGGGAAAAGTTCACCGGCTTTCACCCTCACTTGTAGTTCAAAATTTCCAAAGCACCTGTAAATGCCTGATATGGAACAAAGTTCACCTGTTCTTCCTAGTATCATAGTTATTGGATTTTAGCGTATGTATATAACTTAAACCAAAGCCATTCCAAATAATAAGCTGGTAAACAACTTCGGTTGTTGAGTTCGTATATATAACGCTGATCAGGCATTAGATGTTGTTTTTAGAGCTGATCTTAACTAAAAATTCAGGTTGCTGCCTATTTGTACAGCTCAGCATTTATATGTGATCTCTATTAGATGATTACTCAATCAGCACAAATACAGCCCATGAGAAAGGAGCGTATTTCTTTCGCATTTCTTTTTGTGCCTGGTAAAATGCATCACGAACAGAATAATTCTTGAACAAGTAACCATAAAAGGTATTCATCAACTCGCCTGTCTCTTTATCAGGTACCTGCCAAAGACTGACGACTCAGTCTTGGCTGTTGCGATCAGTTTTTCAACTGTTTTTGCAGCTAACTCATTTTCTTCGTTCTGAAATTGATCTTCAAAAGTTGATTTTAGTTCAGCAAAAGTTTGGGAGAATAAATTGCCACAAACCAGTAGGCAGATTACCAGCAACCATAATCTCATAAGGGTAGTTATTATAGTTTAAATATAAACTATTGACAGAGACAAGCATTTTAATCTAAGACATCTCTACTGCAGGCTTAAGTAATTGGATCAGTTTTTTCTCAACTGGAAAACTATAGATGTTCCGATTGCAGCGGAGTTTAGCAACCTGTTGCAAAAGGAACTTGCTTATTGTGGGCTTGCTCCAGGCTAACTTCTGGTAAAATTTGAATGATTCGATCATCTGAATCTGTTCATCAGTTAGCCAATCGCTTTTCCCCGAATCAACATAATCGAAATCACTCCATTCTTCCAGTCCTTTTGGGAAACGATAACCTTGCAGGATTAAATTGTCAGCTATTTTATTTCCAGGATATGGCTTATAAAAGAATATGTTCACCACGAACTCACTACTCATTTTTCTCAGTTTCTTTACTACGTTCAAGGTTTCAGAAACGCTTTCAGCAGTTTCACCAGGAAAACCAACGATCACGCTGAAGTTGATGGCAATATCCAACTGTAAACACTGCTCAGCTGTTTCGTAAAGATGTTCAAGCTTAATATCTTTCTGCATCCAATCAAGCATTTGCTGTGTACCAGCTTCCATACCTATCATCACTCTTTCCAAACCACTTTGCTTGCACAACTGCCAGATCTCTTTTGGAAGTCTCACTCCCTGGTCCGCTCTCATCGTTCCAAACCAACTGATAGGAAGTTTTCGTTGAATGAACTCTTCAGCAACACCCTGAACTCGTTTGGCATTTGTAAAGAAAGTCTCATCCTGGAAATGCACATGCTCAAACTTGTGTTCTTGCCAGAGTGATTCTATCTCATCAGCAATTCTTTGTGGTGAGTAGCCATGCCATCCTCTTTTGTACATAGCCGGGTCAGCACAGAAAGCACAGCGGAATCTGCAACCTTGTGATGAGATATAATCCAGTTGCTTTCTGCCGCTCAACTGCATGTAATCATCAATATTGATGAGCTTATAATTGAAAGGAGGGAAGCTGTTGATATCAGATAAATGTCTTTCAGGATTGATGATGATAGTACCATCATGTTTGTAGCCGATTCCCGGTAAACCTGCTAATGTTTGTTGGTTGATGAACCGCCCTAATAATTCTGCAAAGCTGATCTCACCCTGACCCTTCACCACAACATCTACAGATGCTTCTTCCAAAGTTTCTTGTATGAAAAGTGAAGGATGCCATCCACCCCAAACCACAGGAATATGTTTGAACTGGGCTTTCACAGCACGAGAAACTAGCAAAGCATCTTTTATCGGGCTACCGGTGAGAACGGTTGTTGCAAAGCAAACTGCATTATCCTGCAAAGCAGAAAATATCTTCGGCAGTGGATCTTGTTCCAGCCTGCCATCTATGATAACTACATTGTATTTCTCAGGATATAAATATGAGCCAATAGCCAAAAGAGCCAGGGGCATGGTATAAAAAACGGCTTTGGGATTATATAGAACAACAGTGTGCTTTTGCATTGGATAAAGCTCAAGCTAAGGAGAAAAATGCAATCAACAGAGCTTTTTCAATAGCTCCGAAATTTCTGCAGCACGGTTCATGATCATCAGGTGACCACCACCTTTAATGGTATAATCCGGATGAACATAACGATAAGGAAGCAATCTGTCTGCAGTACCATGAATATGAATCACATTGGGTTGAGGTTCGGGTAAAGACCATCTTGTGATGGACCAGATACACCACTTAACAAAGCTGAGGTTTGTTGTTTCGATAACACCCCACAAATGCGTTTTGTCTGCTTTTGATTCTGCACCTAAAAACCAACAGGTAATTGGAAAGATCAATCGCATTGCTTTTTTCGTGGTGTATTGATAGGCTGGAAGATACTTTGTTAGCAACCTGGAATAGTTAGGATACTCCTTTGCACTTCGATTGCTGGAGATGATCACAGCTTTCATTGAAGGATTGGCTTTTGCAATTTCTGATGCCATCATTCCACCCATGGAAAGTCCAACAAGAGTTGCATCTGGTTCTTTGATTGCTTCAGCCAATCGTAAAGCATAATGTTGAAGTGATTCTTTTTTCAGGGGAGTGATCCAATCCAGGAAGATCGGCTCACAAAAAGAAAGGTCCAGTTTGTTGAAGACTGTTCTGTCTGCACCCAAACCACTGATGAAATAGACTTTCTTTTTCATTGGCAACTCTTCTGTTTTATCGTCAACCATCATCTGCCAACTATCAACTAATGTCAGACCGCTTTCACAAAGTAATAATTCTTCTTTCCCTTTTGTACCAGCATATACTTGTTTTGCAACAGGTCTGTAATAGTAACTATTGATTTATCGTTTCCAACCTTATTCTTATTAATGCTTATGCCCCCTCCCTGCCACATTTTCTTTGCTTCACCTTTACTTGGGAATATCTGTGTCTCAACAAGAAAGTTCAAAAGATCATAACCTGCTTCCAAACTTGGTTTAAAAACCTCAACAGCCGGAACACCTTCCATCACCTGTAGCAATTGTTCTTCATTCAAGCTTTGTAATGCTTCAGTTGTAGCGTTGCCAAAAAGTATCTCCGAAGCCTTAACTGCAAAATCATAATCAGCTCTGCTGTGTACGAAAGTGGTGAGTTCTTCTGCCAACCTCTTTTGCAGTATCCTTATATGTGGAGCATTTTCATGTTCTGTAAGTATGGCATCAATCTCACTTGGAGGAAGCAGTGTAAATATCTTGATCCACTTCTTAGCATCATCATCACTGGCATTTAACCAGAACTGGTAAAACTGGTAAGGAGATGTTTTCTTTGGATCGAGCCAAACGTTTCCTTTCTCCGTCTTGCCAAATTTGCCACCATCAGCTTTGGTAATTAACGGGCAAGTAAAAGCAAATGCCTCACCTTGTACTCTACGCCTGATGAGTTCTGTTCCGGTAACAATATTTCCCCACTGATCGCTGCCACCCATTTGCAGTTTACAGTTCTTGTTTTTATACAACCAGTAGAAATCATAACCCTGAACCAGCTGGTAAGTAAACTCTGTAAAGCTGATACCGGTATCACCTTCAAGCCTCTTCTTAACACTGTCTTTACTCATCATGTAGTTCACCGTGATGTGCTTACCTGTATCACGTATAAAATCAAGGAAACTCATGTTCTTGAACCAGTCGTAGTTGTTCACCATCTCAGCCGAGTTTGGCTTACTTTGGTCAAAATCAAGGAACTTCTCCAGCTGTTTTCTAACGCCGTCCTGGTTTTTTTGAAGTACATCTTCACTCAAAAGGTTACGTTCTTCACTTTTCCCACTAGGATCACCCACCATTCCGGTTGCACCACCAACAAGGGCAAAAGGTTTGTGACCGGCTTTCTGAAAATGCACCAGTAATAGAATAGGAACCAGGCTGCCGATATGTAAACTGTCTGAAGTGGGGTCAAAGCCAATATAGCCTCTCACCATTTCCTTGTTCAGCAAGTCTTCGGTTCCGGGCATAATGTCCTGTATCATGCCACGCCATCTTAGTTCTTCTACCAGTGTCATATCCGATTGTGATTTCGGCAAATGTAATTATTCGCAAATTGATGGAAGTGTGGGTTGCAATTACATGCACTTTTTACGCCTATAACTACTCAGTATCTTACAGAATTTCCGACGTAGGAGGAAAAGCAGTACACTAAGCAGCTTCTTTTATTCGCTTGGTTAGAGTTACCGTTAACGGAAGAGGTTTATAATATGCCGGAGAATCTTGTCTTTCTCATATTTACCATTTAAAATTAATGACTTTGTCAATTTTTAAATGGCTGAAATTCGGGGAAGCTGACATTTACATATTCTTGTGCTGTGTCTGCAAATTTAGATGTTGTTATAAAAACTCCTTTCGTTGCTCTTTGTCCGTCTAAAGCACCAACAAAAGATTGAATGTCTGGTCTGCCAACAGATTGGTTGTCCCAACGTTTTGCTTGAATATAAATGAAGTCAAGTCCAAGCTTATCTTCTTTAATTATTCCATCAATTCCGCCGTCGCTTGTCAACCGTGTAGCTTTACCCGCTTCTTTGATTGTCCCACCATAACCCATCTTTACTAAAAGCTCAACAACCAAATTTTCAAAAAATGCTGGTGTGCAGGTTTTTACTTTTGATAATAATTCTAAAGCAAGGTTCTTGCGAATTTTTAGAAAGTTATTAGCTAAAATTTCTTCTGGTGTTTCTTTTATTTCTAAGTCAACTGTTGGTTCAATAGTTTTCTCTCCTTCTTTTGTCCGCCCTGCATTTTCAAGATAACCTGGAAACTGTTTTAAAAATTTAAGATTAATTTCTTTTGGCTTTTTTTGCAAAGCGTCCTTTCCAACTTGCGTTATTTTAAAGTGTCCACGTTTTGTGTTCTCTAAAAGTCCTGCCATTTTCAAATGTGCTTTCGCCCAAAAAACTCTGTTATAAAAAATCTTTTGATTTCCACTTGGCAAATATTGATTTGCCTCTTCGTCTGTCAAAGTGAATTGGCTTGCTAAAGTGTCGTGTGTTTCGGTTGTAGAATGCTCTTGTCCGTCTGCAATGTGTTGCATAAAAGGAAGCATTATCGTTTGAAAGTCTGGTATCATTATAGTCGTGTGAAATTTCGTTTAAGGTGACGCCCAACGGTTTTGTATTGGCGATGGCAGGGAATTGAATCCTGTCAGCCGATAACCAAAGCCGATAAAAGTTAAAAGTTGAAGTTATGGCTAAAAGTACAAAAGCGAAAGGTCAGCCTGAACAGGTGAAGGGTAAGGGTAAAAA
>JANPIB010000183.1:0-5560 GCA_031424775.1 Chitinophagales bacterium
TTTGTCCAATTCCCCTTCAACCCAGAACTCGTATTTACCTAGCCCTAATTTTTCTGTGGTTCTGAGTTCGGCACAACTCCAAAGTCCATTTTTATCTTTAGTGATTTTCATGTGCAGTTTACCTTCTGCATCAACCCAAACGTTGTCCTGGCTCCAGAAATTAGGACCGGGAGCAACAGGTGTTTTTGCATTTGAAACGATCCAGGTGTAGCCACTGAATTCGATGGTTTTTCCGATGGTCACGTTGGTTGGGATTTGTGCAGTTTTGCTTATACGATTGCTACAGGACGAAGCCATTAGAGCAGAGATGATAAACAAGAACACAACTTTATACATCCAGACAAAGATGAAACAAAAAGGGCAGCCGAGGCTGCCCTTTACATTACATTTAGAAACTCGATTATTTCTCAGGCATCAAGATCAGTTTTGCAAAATTGTCCATGCTGAAATATTTGTTTGCCAGCTCCTTTGTACGCTGAACATTCAGTTTTTTCAGATTTTCCATATCCAGCAAGATTGTCTTTGGATCTTCCCCCCACAAATATTTCTGCTCAAGATTATACTGCCAGTAGCCGTTTTGCTTCAACTGAGTTTCCAGACCACGAGTGTCTTCAGCTGTTACTTTTTCGATGTTTACCTGGCTTGCACCCTCAGCTTTAAGTTTGTTGATCTCTTCCATTACTAATGAAACCAGTTTGTCAACGTTCTCAACTGAACAACCAAAGTTGATGGAAACAGAATAGTTGTCGCTCGGAACTCTATTGATAGAACCCCTAACACCAACACCATAAACACCACCTTGATCTTCTCTCAGCACTTCTCTCAACCTGATACCAAGAATGCTGCAAAGCTGATCGAGTTGAGCTGATTCAAGATCAGAGTAGTTTGCAGGTCCATTAAAGTAAAGTCTTACACTTGCTTTATTCTCCTGACCTTTTTTCACCACTCTTGAGATCTGACCTTTTGGATAAGTAAGCCCTACATCTTTCCAGCTTTCCTTAACAGCACCGGTGGGAAGTGAACCAATGTATTTTTCAATCAATGGAACGATCTGCTCCAACTTGAAATTTCCAACAAAAGTGAAGATGAAATCTCCTGCATTAGCAAAACGTTGTTTGTAGATGTCGAAAGATTTGTTGTAGTCGATATCTTTCATTGATTCTAACGTCATTGGCTTACGACGTGGGTGATAATTACCCATTACGTAGCTAACGGTATCCATGAACACTGAGTTCGGATCTTTGCTCTTGTTTGCAAGAGAGGCAGTGAGTTGTTGTTGAATCACCCTGAAAGAGTTCTCATCTTTTCTTGGGCTGGTAAAGTAGAGGTGGATCAACTGTAAAGCTGTCTCAAGGTCTTTAGGAGTTGTGCTTCCGTTTAAACCTTCTGTGTAGGTACCAATTGATGGAGCAACATACACGTTCTTGCCAGCTAACGTTTTCTGAAGAGAGGTTACATCAAAATTTCCTACACCACCATACATTACTGCAATTGATGCATTAGAAGCTGATAGATAATCTGCATCTGAGTGAAGTGAAGTACCACCTTTGCTTATTGCAGATATGGCGATCTCATCATTCTTAAAGTTAGTTGGCTTAAGAAGAACCTTTGTACCATTCGAAAGTGTCAATTCAATCGTTTCTAATTCTTTTACCACATTCATACTTGCAACTGCACCTGGAGGAGGCAGTTTGCCAACCAATGGCTCGTCAACAGTTTTGTCTTCGTAAGCAGCAAGGTCTTTGAACGTCATGTTCATCATTGCAAGAACTTCTTTCTCAGCTGGTAATTTGCTTTTTGCATCTTCCGGAGCTAATACGATCACTGTTCGATCGGTTGGTTTTATCCACTGACCGATCAATGCATTCACATCTTTAACGGTGATAGTTGGTAAATGCTTTTTATAAAGATTGTACTCGTATTCAATTCCCGGAATTGGTTCGTTGTTCAAAAAGTTGCGGATGTACTCACCAACGTAAGCAGTTGAATTGGTTTTATCCTTTTCATTAAAGCTGTTTTCGATGTTAGACATCATCGTTGCTTTAGCTCTTTCCAATTCACCTTTAGTAAAACCGAAACGCTTTACTCTTTCATTTTCTTCTAACAAAGCTTCGATGCTTTCGCCAACTTTGGAAGGATCCTGGGTGATGCCGATCAACATAAAGGCATCTTTATCACCAAGCAATTTATCGTATCCGGTATTGGCAAACACGAATGGGGCTTCACCAGACTGAACTTTTTCTTCCAGTCTTTGGTTGATCATCTGGTTAAAGATCTGTCTTACCAGTGATGCTTTATAACCAAGATCAGTTGTTGCTTCAGGAATCGATGGTTGCTTGTAAAATATCTGCACCATGTTGTACTGCTGCTCAGGATCGGTAACAATAGCAACATTGGTTTCTTTGGTTGCCGGAACGCCATATTTAGTTCTCGGTTTTGGATTGGCAACCTTTGGAATACTGCCAAAATGTTGTTTGATCATTGCTTCAACCTGTGCAACATCAATATCTCCAACTACAACTACAGCCTGAAGATCCGGACGATACCAATCTTTATAGAACTGCTTTACAGTTTCGTATTTGAAAGTGTCAAGGTTTAGTTTTGTACCGATAGGAAGCCTATCAGCATATCTTGAACCCTTTAGCATAACAGGAAAATACTTAGCTCTCATTCTTTCCTGAGCACCTTGACCCAAACGCCATTCTTCTACAACAACACCTCTCTCTTTGTCAATCTCGTCATTATCAAAACTTACGTTGTGAGCCCAATCTTCTAAAATTTGAAAGCCTTTTTTAAACACCTCGGCACTATCAGTTGGCAGTTGAAGTTCATAAACTGTTTCGTCAAAGCTGGTGTAAGCATTAAGATCGGCTCCGAAGTTCACACCGCTTTTTTCAAGGAAATCAACCAACTCCTGCTTTTTGAAGTTTTTTGTTCCGTTGAAAGCCATGTGCTCGGTGAAGTGAGCCAAACCAACTTGGTTGTTGTTTTCAAGGATGGAACCTGCTTTTACAACCAATCTTAGCTCAGCCCTGTTTTTTGGCTCAACGTTCTTGCGGATGTAATAGGTGATGCCGTTTGGCAGTTTGCCGATCTTTACATTTGGATCTGTTGGGATCTTTTTGTCAACCGACGGTGGTGTTTTGCTTGCTGGTTTGGTTTTAGTCTGGCTGATTGCCGTACTAAAAACCACAAGCGACATACTACTGAGGAGTAAAACTCTTTTGAGCATAAAATTTAGGTTTTCGGATGCCGAAAGTATGTCAAAAACTGCTCAGTCGAATTGGTAGAGGTGCTTTTTTGATGAAGTACAACCTATAGTTGTGAAAGGGGAAAAATTAGCTATAAGTTGAATTGCCGAAGTAGTTGATACAGTACAAGGGAGTGACACAACCGGAGCTATATTGATGTTCAGCTGCTGGTTCCCAAAAAATATTACAACTTATTCAAAGCGAGTTCAATTCTATCCAGACCTTCTTTTAAAATGTTGTGGGAAGTGGCAATGCAGATACGAATATGACCTTCAGCACCTGGTCCGAACCACTTTTCAGCTCCGGGAACTACGGCAACTTTACCTTCCTTCAAAAGAAAATCTGTTAGAGCGGTACTGGAACGTTTGGTAGCCTTGATGTTAGGAAAAACAAGGTAACAGCCTTGTGGATGATGACAGGAGACTCCAGGCATTTTGTTCAATCGGTCTGCAGTGTAGTTTTTATTGATGGTGAGATGTTGCAGAAACCCATCTACCCAATACCAGCATTTTTCAAAAGCAGCCTGTGCAGCCACTTGTGAAACCGTGGAAACCCCGAAAGCTGTGGTGCGAACCATAGAAGTTTCGATGATGCCTTCATGTACCATTGCAGAAGGAGATATGATGAAACCAACTCGTAATCCGGCTAAACCAAACGATTTGCTGAAGCCATAAACCGTTAATGTTCGAGCTGATATTTCAGGCGAAATGGAAGCGATACTGGTGAATGGAGTATGGGGGAAGATGATATCGCTCCAGATCTCATCATTCATGATCCAGAGATCATGTTCAATAGCAAATTGACCCAGTTCTTGCAGTTCCTGCCTGGTGTATACCTTCCCAATTGGATTATGCGGATTGCAAATGCAAAGCATTCTTGTTTTTGGGGTGATGAGACTCTTTAGTTTATCCAGGTCGTATTTACCGGTGGCTACGTCTATCGGAAAAAGCACCGGAATTGCTCCGGCAGATTCTACGCTTTTCTTGAAAAGGAAATCAACAGGATCGAAAATGATTGCTTCATCACCTGGCTGCAAACAGTACTTGGCAATGATAAACATTCCCTGTGCTGCACTGTCAACAGGCAGAACAAGATCAGGTGAGGTTTTGATGTTTTTTCTTTCACCAACTACTCTTGCAATTACTTCTCTAAACTCCGGAAGACCTTCAGCAGGTCCGTAGGCGAAAGTTCGTTCGGCCGAATAAGCATTAATGGCTTCAGCAATTTCAGGAGCACATTGAAAGTCTGGATCAGCAGCGGTTAAAGGAATAACATCTTCAGGAAGTGTTGCCCACCTGAGGTTGAAAGCTCTTTGACGAAGGGCTGGCATGTTGATCTGTTCGTCGGTAAAATGCATCATTTAGCCAAAGGTAACGGTACATCCTCATTTTTGAAATTCAGTGGATCGAGGAAACGTTTTGCCATCATCTTTCCAAAGAGATGATACTCTTCAAGAATCTCTTTTCGGCACTGATGATAAGTGATAAAAGCATCTTCTAAATCCGAGCTTTCATGCACATTTTTTAAAAGTCGCCCAAGGATGATTGCATCCTGCAAAGCACTGTTTACACCCTGGCTGGTGAAAGGTAAAACCAGGTGTGCGGCATCTCCAGCCAAAACAATATTGTTCTTATGAAAAGCAGGAAGTACAGTCATATCTTTTGTAAACCACATGAAAGATTTGTTGTAATCGGTATTCTCCAAAACGTAGGGGATAGGGTCTGGCCAATCTTTCAGCATTTTCTTAGCAAAAGCCTTTTTATTTTCATTGGTCAGTTCAACAATATCATTCTTCATACAATCGAACTGCATGTACCAAATGATCTGATTGTCGTTACAGGGAACAAAGCCAAGCGATAAACCTTCAGTTAAACATTGTGTTTTTAAAAACTTGCTTCCCAAAGATTCAACCATGTCTGGCAGATCGGCAATTGCAACCAGCTCTTTGATTTTGGTTGAGCCTGTGGGGTGTGAAGGAAAAAGCAGTTTACGGATTACTGAGTTAGCTCCATCTGTAGCGATAAAAATATCTGCTTCTTCACGTCTGCCATCAATAAAATGTGCAGCAACAGCATCTCCGGCATCGTTGTATTCAAAATGTGAGAATTCTGCTCCGTTGGTGATGATCTCTGCTGGAACGAGATCCCTTAAAGCATTTATAACTGATGAACGCTTAATACCCTGGCAATTTTCCAGCACATCATCTTTTATAATTTCTCCCTCAGGTGTTTGAATAACGGCTCTGTTAATAACTCGTCCATTTGCTCTTACATGATTTCCAGCTCCAACCTGGTCAAGAGCTTCCAGTC
>JANPIB010000184.1:0-5466 GCA_031424775.1 Chitinophagales bacterium
GGACTGATCTCAGCCAAAGCAGCTAAGATGAAGTGTGTGGTAGTTCCAGCACATGCACAATTAAAAGATGAACGCTGGGGTGCTGCTGACTTAAAGCTTTCTTCTTTGCAGAACTTTGGGGAACTGCATTTTAATCTTGTACAGGGATAAGGAAGAGTTACACGCAAAGAGGCAAAGGAGCAAAGATCGCAAAGCTTACTTGACATCACCCTTCGAGAGCCTCAGGGTGACAGCAATAAAAAAATCCCTCCGAAGTGGAGGGACTTTCATTTATTACTCTCTTAAGATTACTCTTCAGTTGGAGCTGTTGGAGCTTCTGCAGCAGGGGAAGCAGGAGCTGTTGGCTCACCACCTTTCTCCTCGGCTTGTAACTTCTCTTTCAGTTCAGCTAATGCACCGAGGTCTCCTAAAGTTGTTTTCTCAACTTTGCTCTGTATTGCCTTAACTGTTTTCCTGGTAGATTCAGTTTCTGCTCTTTGCTCTTTCTTAGCAGCTTCTTTCTCTTCAACTTTTGCCTGCTCCCAAATTCTTGCATGGCTCAGAACGATACGTTTTTCGTTACGATCGAACTCAATCACTAAAAACTGTGCAGTTTCATCAGCAGCGATAGATTTTCCATCTTCCTTGCCAAGATGTCTTGCAGGTGCAAAACCTTCTAAGCCGTAAGGAAGCTGAACGATCGCTCCTTTATCATCTCTTCTGATAACAGTTCCTTCATGAACAGATCCGATGTTGAAAGTATCTTCCAATGCATTCCAAGGATCTTCTTCCAACTGCTTGTGTCCAAGCTGAAGTTTCCTGTTTTCTTTATCTATAGAAAGAATGATCACATCAATGTGCTCACCAACTTTAGTGTACTCACTTGGGTGGTTGAAACGCTTTAACCAGCTTAGGTCAGAAATGTGGATCATACCACCGATACCAGCTTCCAATTCAATAAACACACCGTAAGGAGTGATGTTCTTCACCAAACCTTTGTGCTTACTGTTTTCAGGGAATTTGTTTTCGATAGTGCTCCATGGGTCTTCACTCATTTGTTTGATAGAAAGACTCATTTTACGAGCATCTTTATCCAGTGTTACCACTTTCGCTTCATGCTCGTCTCCAAGCTTGAAGAATTCTTTAGCGTTGATTGGTGTGTTAGCCCAAGTAATTTCACTTACATGAACCAAACCTTCAACACCCGGAAGTATTTCTAAGAAAGCGCCATAGTCTTCAATGTTTACTACTTTACCTTTTACAATTGCAGCTTCAACAATTGTTTCAGGCAACACATCCCAAGGGTGTGGAGTAAGTTGTTTTAAACCTAAGCTGATACGCTTTTTGTCGTCGTCGAAATCCAATACAACCACCTGGAGTTTCTGATCCATCTTCACCACTTCTGAAGGGTGATTGATCCTGCCCCAGCTGATATCTGTGATGTACAACAAACCGTCTAAACCACCAAGATCCATGAAAGCACCAAAGTCTGTGATGTTCTTCACAGTACCTTCTAACACCTGACCTTTCTCGAGTTTGCTCATGATCTCAGCTCTTTGAGCTTCGATATCGCTTTCGATAAGTGCCTTGTGAGATACTACAGCGTTCTTGATAGCTTCGTTGATCTTAACAACTTTAAATTCCATTGTTTTACCAACAAACTGATCGTAATCAGTAACCGGTTTAACGTCGATCTGAGAACCTGGTAAGAAAGTTTCCATACCAAATACGTCAACGATAAGACCACCTTTAGTTTTGCTGGTAACAGTACCGGTAATAACCTCACCAGTTTTGTGTACTTCAACAATTCTTTCCCAGGCTCTGAAGATCCTTGCAGATTTTCGGCTTAGGTTTAAGTGACCATCCCTGTCTTCTTTCTCAACCACCATTACTTCAACGCTATCACCGATCGCAAGACCTTGTAAATCGCGGAATTCATTGGCAGAGATCAAACCATCACTCTTAAAGCCGATGTTGACTACAACATCAGTCTTCGTCATTGCAACAACTAAACCTTGTACAATTTCGCCGTCATTGATCTGAACAAAGGTTCTGTCGTAAACAACGTCATACTTTTCTCTTTCGTCTTTTGCATAATGACTCACATTACGTTTGTCGATGCTCCAGTCGAAATCATCATGAGCTGTAGCCAATGTTTCGGCAACAGGCTCTTGTGCTACTACAGGTGTAGACTCAGTTGGTAACGCTGTAGTCTCTTCAGGTGCTGCAACTTCTGCAGTAACCGGAGACTCCTGTTCTTCAGCGTTTGGATTAACAATATTGTTTTCTGACATGATAAACTCCCGTTGTTTTATACGGGGCAGCAAAAGTAGGAGATTTACGGCTTATTTAAACGTAAAAACTGACTGATCAGGCTTGATTTTGAGGTATTAAGGAGTTTTTGGGGTAACCAGCGTTCTGTTTTCATGGAATCGTCCCTTGTGTCACTCACTTGTGCTGTAGCTGTAATAGTAACAATAACAACAGCCCTTATAATAATATCTGAAAATCAACATTTTAAGTATAATATTCACAAAGAAAGTGCTTAATAAGACTTCCAGTTCAACTTCACTTTCATAATGTAGAGCGAGTAGGACTTACGTATATTTAAGCAGTGCAAGCCATCTCATCATTCTTAAAGTAGTGTATGAAACAAAAACCCCATCTTCTAACTGTAATCTTCTGGCTTACAATATCTTTTTCGTTTGCACAATCCTCAAAGCCAAAGTTAGCCGAGGGTGGAAAGTTCTCTCCAGGTCAAACTTTTTATTCTCAAAACAAAGAATGTAAACTGTGGTTTCAGGATGAGGTTTTGGTAATCAGCCAAAATGACAAGGTTATTTGGAAATCTGATATGTCAGGTTCGTGGGCAGCCAATCGAAAAATAGACGAATTGAACTTTCTTAATGGAGAAATAAAATGCTTCTTCCAAAATAAATTGCAATGGAGTTCTCAAACGAACTTCCATAATGCTCATCTTGTCTTAGGAAATGATGGCATTATCAAAATTGAAAGCAAAGACAATGAATTGCTATGGGAAAATTTTGCAGTTATGGCTCGTTCTGTTATTCCGACGTTGATGTCAGTTGGTGACGAGGGTCCGTTTACAGAAAAAATGATCCCTCCGACAAACAAATTAAACTTGTACGTATTGTTTGTAGATTGGGTTGATGCAAAAGCAACCACGAAAAATTTTGACAGCATATGGAATTTAGTAACCTCTAATCAAGAGCTCTTTAAGTCACTGGAGAAACAAGGGAGAGCTATAGGGCTAAAGGTCAAGACCAATATCAAATATCAATGGAAAACATTACCTCACCCCACCTCTTATTATTTTCCACCCGAAACCGCTTCCGATTTATGGAACTGGGAAAGTTATATCAAAGATTGTCCTGCCATCTTACCTGAATTTTATGGTGTAGATTCTTTCGATAATAATTCTCTCATAGTTGTACTACCTAATCCTGAAGTAAAAAATAAATGGAAGAAAGATGTACCAAGCGGAAATCTTCCGATTAGCTTTCTTGGATTAAGAAGTATGATTAGTATTAGTCCTCATTTTTACGGAAGTAAATACACAAGCCTAATGCATGAAATTGGACATGGCTATGGCTCAGGAGATTTATACACGTTCCCACCATTTAATTGGTATGATGCAGAAATGATGGGCTTAGACGTAATGGGTGATAGTCATATGTCTACAGGTTTTATGGGCTACCATAGATACAGATACGGATGGATTCCATTCAACAAAGAAAAGCCCCGTACAATCTATTTAACTGAGCCACATTCTTATGGTGTTACACTTACATCGCTTTCATCTGATGATGGCATAAGCATGGTTTTAATTCCTGACCAGAGAGTTTCAAATGATAGCCTTACCATTCCTTCGGCACTTTGGGGTATTGAGATAGCACAAGATGTGCAGTCAACTGAACAATATTATGCAGGCAAAAATGAAAAAATAGTAACTGAAGGTGAAAAAATAATTATTTATAAAATAGAGTATCCCGAACCTGAAGGAAAAAGATCAATCCGATTGATTCCTAAAAAATCATTTGACAAAGAAACCGATAGGTGGTCTAACGTTTTCCTTTACAGGGATGGTGATACGTTCAGCAACCCATCAGCACCTATGGAAATGAAAATTCGCCGAAATGATGATGGTACTTTTTACCTGGAGATTGCATTAAAACCACGAAGTTAATAGTCAAGGCAACTACAAAAACTACATTCTAATTAGTCGTCTCATTCATATTGGATAACCGAAAAAAGATAGTAATTGGTGTAATTGCCCCTCTTTTTCGACGCAATCATAACTCATTTATTACCTAGTTAAACAGTAGGTTTGGACACATACAAATCAATAATCACAATTATGGCACTAATCAATCCTCACATCAATTTCAACGGAAATGCTGAAGAAGCATTTACTTTTTACAAATCAGTATTTGGTGGATCGATTTCAAAAATTATGCGTTTCAAAGACCTTGCAAGTGCTGAATTTCCCATATCGGAAAAAGAAGAAAATAAGATCATGCATATTGCTTTAACTATCGGTAAGAATAATATTTTGATGGGCAATGATGTTCCTGAAATCATGGGAAAAACAAACGAAAATGAGAACAGGAGTAAGATTGTAATAACTGCCGAAAGTAAAGAAGAAGCAGATAAATTATTCAATGGTCTTTCAGCAGGTGGACAAATAGAAGGCCCGATTGGTGATAGCCCCTGGGGTTCATATTTTGGTTGTTTCAGAGATAAATACGGGATTGAATGGATTGTGGAGTTTGACCAGAATGCAGCGAAAGAATAAGGATGCAGATAGCTCCACATCGTGGATTACCATATCATACTTAAAAACATCAACAACCAAAAATTAAAAATGGCAAAACAAATCTTTATTAACCTGGCGGTAAAAGAACTTCAAAAATCCGTGGACTTGTATACCGCAATGGGTTTTACTAATAACCCTCAATTTTCTGACGACAAGGGAAAGTGTATGGTTTGGAGCGAAAACATTTTTGTAATGCTTTTGACGCACGAAAAGTTTGCAAGCTTTGCAACTAAGCCTATTGCAGATACAAAATTAAATGTTGCAGGGCTTTTTTCATTATCCGTTGATAGTGTTGATGAAGTACACAGTATTTTGAACAATGGACTACAAGCAGGTGGAACAGAACCTCACGAGATGAGAGATTATGGATTTATGCAACAGCGAAGTATTGAAGATTTTGACGGACACACCTGGGAGATCTTTTATATGGACATGTCTAAATTTCCGACTGAACAACCAGTAGGAGAATAAGGCCACCTGCAATCGGTGTTGCAATTCAGCTGACGAACCGCTTTGCATGCCATTTGTACAAGGGCGCACATACAGGTTGCCGGCGCTTAGGTCCTGAATATAGCGAGGTCGACGTGCCGCTGTTCTGTTTCTGTAGCCTTTCACGAACCATTAACCCCCACGCTGATGTTGGCAAGTTT
>JANPIB010000185.1:0-23549 GCA_031424775.1 Chitinophagales bacterium
CTGCAGTTACTTTGCTGAAATAAGAAGATTGTGAGTTTTGAGATAAGGGCTTTTTATTTTTGCTCCTGGCGTCTCGTTGCAAATAATCTTTAAAACCTTCCAGCCATCGTTTATCAATTTCTTTGAACGTAACATCAAACTTTGCGTATTTATTAATGTGCTTCAATGTGCTGTCCCAATTACCCCAATTGCCTTCGCTGTTCCTTCGCCTTTCTGTGAGGTATTGAAAGTAAGCTATGAAACTGCCCTTGCCTTTTTCTGTATCCCTGAAACCAAATTCTTCATTCTTCACCTGCAATAAACGTTTTGCCTTCACTGCCTCGGCTAAAGCAAGTGTTTTTTCATTGTGATCTTTTTGAACTTTTGTGAGTTTACCTTTTTCCGGTTTGGCGTGTAAGTACATTTTTAAATATTCATACTTACGTTTTCCATCCTCGTATAAATCGAGGTAAAGGCTGATCTTATTTCCTTTTAATCGTTCTCTGAGCGTTACATTCATACGACTGAAGTATTAAAAATGTTATCAATTGCTTTCCGTGAAATGATTGTGCGGCTGCCTAATTTACCGGCTTTGATTTCGCCTTTATCAATAAGCCTGTAAATGGTCCAGCGGCTGGCTCCTAAAAGCTGGCAGGCTTCCTCAATGCTTAGAAAATCTTTTTGAGAGACAGGTAAACTAATCGGGGTTGGAAACTTTTGTTGCTCCTGCTGAATGGCAGTGTCAATTTTTGCTGATCGTTTACGGAGCTTGTATGCCTTCTTCGCACAATTATCAGAACAATATTGGGTAACAGTAGTTTTTGCGGTAAAGGCATTACCACAGAGGAGACAAGTTTTTTCTAAGCGAATGTTACTACTCATATCTGTTGCTGTATGTAGCAGTGTGTAGCTGCTTGTTGCTCTATGTAGCTGTGTGTAGCATCATTTCGCTTTTGTTGCTCGGGCAACAAATACACTTACATTGGGCAACAACTCGGCAACAAATATAAACAAAAAAGCAGTGACGGGCAACAAATAAGAGAAGAACTTATTCACATAACTAATTGAAGAATAGGCACATAAGGAATAAGAATAGGATAATTACTTTCCGATACAGAACTTACTAAAAATGTAATCTAATTGATCGTCATTTGTAATCTCACCTGTGATTTCGCCTAAATAATGCAAACATCTTCTTATATCTATTGCAAGCAGATCTCCCGGGATCATCTGTTCAATTCCATCTGCAACTTCAACTAGAGTAGTTTTCAATTTTTGTAACGCTTCAACATGACGGGCATTTGTTACAATGGTATCTTCTGTATTAATGTCTCCACTAAGCGTTTTCTTCATCAGTTGCTCCTTCAACTCATCTACTCCACTATTATTCTTTGCAGAGATGAAAATGATTCTGTGCTGAGCAAATTTTTCTCGCCATTGATCTATGTGTCCAACATCTGCTTTATTGCCGACTAACAGAAAATCTACTGATGCTGCCTTCAACTCTTCCACCGTCTGTTGCAATTGCTCACATGTTGTTTCATTAACATCAAACATATAGAGCACTATATCTGCAGCATGCATCTTCTCAAAACTCCTCTCTACACCAATACTTTCAATAATGTCGGTTGTGTGCTGCCTGATTCCAGCAGTATCAATTAAACGAAACAATACTCCATTAATATTCAAAATCTCTTCGATAGTATCCCTGGTTGTTCCTGCAATTTCACTAACGATTGCCCTGTTCTCATTCAACAACGTATTCAATAAGGTTGATTTTCCAGCATTGGGTTTTCCGATGATGGCTACCTGCACTCCATTCTTAATCACATTACCCAACTTAAAAGATTGCAACAATCGATCAATCACTTTTTGCAATTCCGCTATCAGTTGCTTCAACTGTGAACGATCTGCAAACTCTACATCTTCCTGCGAAAAATCGAGTTCCAGTTCTATGAGGGCAGAAAATTTTATCAGTTGTTCTCTTAGTTCTTTTAACTCACCGGAGAATCCGCCACGAATGTTTTGCAATGCTGTCTTCCTGCTTGCTTCTGTGTTGCTTGCTATCAGGTCTGCAACAGCCTCGGCTTGGGTAAGATCCATTTTGCTATTCAGGAAAGCCCTTAGTGTAAATTCTCCCGGCTTCGCAAGTCTTGCACCATTGGCAATAAAAGCCTGCATGATCTTTTCCTGGATAAATGGCGAACCATGGCAACTCACTTCCACCACTTCTTCGCCGGTATAAGATTTTGGACCCCTGTAAAGCGATACTACTACCTCATCCAATACTTCATACTCATTTTTCAACAAACCAACATGTAGCGTATGTGAGGGCTGATTTTGCAGTTCTTTTGAAGGAAACATTTGATCGGCTATCTGGATCGCTTTACTTCCGCTTAGCCTTATTACTGCAATTGCAGCAATTCCCGGTGCCGTTGCCAAAGCAACAATCGTATCATCCCATCCTGTTAGTTTCCCGTTCATCTTCAACTTTCAACAAAAATACAATTTGAATTAAGGGCATAAAAAAATCCCTCCGCCTGGAGGGATTTGATTCTTTTAGTTCGATTATTATTCTTCAGTATAAACGAAAGTGATACTTTGTCTTTGACGATAAATTACACTACGTCCGTTCTGCTGAGCTGGAGTCCATTTTGGACCTTTCTTGATTACTCTCACTGCTTCATCGGCAGTTCCATGACCAGGATTGTTTTCAGCTTTCACTTCAGAGATATTTCCGTCTTTATCTACTTTGAAGGAAACGATCACAGTATATCTTCCTGGAGAGCCTCCATTTTCTTCAACAATACGATCGTTCAGGTTTCTTTCCAGGAATCTTTTCCACGCTGGCATTCCACCAGGGAAAGATGCTTCGATCTGTACTGAAGTAAACTCCTTATCATAGTCTTCTACTTCCTGCTTGATCTCAGCCTGTCCTGTTCCTTTTTCTTCAGGCATTTCGATCTTGCCTTCGTCTTTGATACCTTCCTGGTTAATAGTACCGATCTTGGTGTCTTCCAGCACTTCCTGCTCTTTGATTTCGTTCTTCTCTTCTACTTTTGCATCTTCTACGATCTTAGGAGGAGTAAACTTGGTGATCTCCACCTTTGGTGGTTCTTCCTTTGGAGGTGGAGGTGGAGGTATAGGCTCAGGCTTTTCTTCCTGTTGCTTTACATCTTCAAGATTCACATCCTGAACAATAACCTCTGAATTATCATCACCTTTCATATTTGCGATGAAAGATGCAAGCATGAAGGCAAAGCAAACAAGCAAAGTAGCAGCAATAGCTATGATAAGCCTGTTTTTATAGGTCTTACGAAGTTCGTAAGCACCGTACTCTTTGTTCCTTCCTTCGAATATGATATCTAAGATATCAGCGGATAAAATTTTGTTAGTTTCCATACACCTAAGCTTTTATATAAGATTCAGAAAGTGTGCTAATTCCACATGACAGCAGAATTATTTTTTAGCAGGACCGGCACTTTGATCAGAGATCTTAACCAAGGCTGCTTCACCTTCTGAAATATCCACCAATGCATAACGTTTTACAACATTGATCGCCATTTCATCAAGAATATCCAAAGTATTTCTGTAGGTTGATTCATCCCCTGGCTTAATCACTACTACAAAATCTTTGTCTGCACATGCATTTTGCCAATTCGTATCGCCTTTTGCCTGAGCATCACCTTGAAGCTTCTGACAGCTGGCAGTATGAACATGACGTGCAATTACATCTTTCTTTTTATTGATGATAATATCCCTGATAGAATTCTCACCAGAGAAAGATGCTGACTTAAAGTTGGATCCATCAGGAGACAACTTTCCTTCGTAATAGAAAACGTGATTATCCGTACCAAGTAATATTGTTAAGGCACCGGATTCTTTCGCTTCATTCTGCTCTTCAGGATTATCTGTATCCTTAGGCAGGTTTAGTTTCATAGCCGTAGGCTGGCTCATCGTCGTTGTAAAAATAAAGAACGTGATGAGCAGGAACCCAAGGTCTACCATTGGAGTAAGGTCAACACGGGTAGAAAGCTTTTTACTTTTCTTTACACCCGGTCCTTTTTTATGACCCCCACCTGATGAGACATCCATTTCTGCCATATCAGTAAAGTTTTTTTATGAAGTAAATTATTACTGTGCTGTTTTCTGTCCGGTTTTAAAAAGCTCAGAATCTTCCGGTACACCTTCAGGGTTTGTGATCATCTGGAACTTAAGCAGTTCATTTCGCTTAAATGCTGCAATCACATTTTTGAAAGTTGGATACTTTGATTTCATATCGCCTTTTAGTAACAAGTTCATTTTATCCCCTTTATAAACTGCCACTACAGCACTCATCCAATCGATTAACTCGTTATTGGTTGAATCTTTTGCCGGAATTCCGGGAAAAGTAGCACCGGTGTACTTATCTGCAGGAACTGACAATGAAGTTTTTAATTGAGACAGTGGCGTTCCAAAAAATGGAGCACGGGTAGCTACCTCAACATCAGCTGCTGACAGTCCAAGTGTTCTACGGGTATTCAGTTCATTTATAAGAGCAGTACGTCTTTCTTCTTCACTCACACTAAGAAAAACCTTACCATCAGCTGATATTGATACCAAAACCACATCCTTCTCGGGTACTTTAACTTTCTGAACAGAGGTTGGTGTTTGAATTTCAACAGCTTCGGCAGGCTTGAACTTTGTGGCTAAGATGAAGAAAGAAAGTAGCAGGAAAGCGACATCACACATAGCGGTCATGTCGATATTCGTACTCTTTCTAGGTAACTTAGGCCTTGACATTCATTAATGTTTTTAATTCGGTAATGAGATTCTATGTCTCAGGATTTCCACAACAAAAACTCAGCTTTAACTATTTGTAGTTAGCAGCAAAGCTTTGTGTAAGTGTGAAACCAGACTCATCAATACCATAAGTAATACCATCTATTCTTGTAGTAAAAATGTTATACACGATAATAGCAACAGCAGAGGTACCAATACCCAAAGCCGTATTATACAGGGCTTCGGAAATACCCTGAGAAAGTTGCTCAGCAGCATTACCACCACCACCAGCAGCACCTAATGCAGAGAACGAAGTAATCATACCCAATACAGTTCCCAAAAGACCAAGAAGCGTTGCTACTGATGCGATTGTAGAAAGGAACACAAGGTTCTTCTCTAACATCGGCAATTCCAGTGCTGTAGCTTCTTCTACTTCTTTTTGAATGTTTAGTACCTTTTGATCGGTAGCAAGTTCCGTATTAGGGATCATTTCCTTGTACTTACGCAAACCGGCTTTCATTACATTACCTACAGAACCTTTTTGCCTGTCACATTCAGCGATGGCCTTATCAATGTCTTTGTTAGCCAGGTTGAACTGCACCTTACGGATGAATTCGGCAATGTTACCACGACCTGTAGCCTTAGTAATAGTTAACAGCCTTTCAATTGTGAATGTTAATACAATCAGGAAGTTAGCAATAAGTACAGGTACAACGATACCACCCTCATACATCTTTACTAAACCACCTTTAGGTCCTTTATGGTGTGGCCAGAAACCACCACTTGGATCAGGATTAGTGAAATTACCAGCATTACCCAAGATAAAACGCCATATCACATAACCCAGGACTATACAAAGAATCGGAGCAATCCAGGCTATGGCATTACTGGTTTTCTTTGGTTGCACAGAGGTTGTACTTCTTGCGACAGTAGCAGTTGGTCGTGTTTCAGCCATGACTCGTTTGATTTTTTTGTTTAGAAATCTGTTAGATTTTTTAAAAAATAGTTCGCAATTCTACATCAAAAAACTGATGTAAATACTGCTTACGTTCTAAAGAGCACACAAATTATGTATTTTCCTATTTCTACAATCATTATTACCAACTTTCTGCCTGTACTACTGTTTAACCTTTCTTGACTGCGGTTTAGAAACTAATACACCTTCTACAACCGTTAATCATTTTTGAATGGTCTTAACCAAATGCTTTAGTACTTTCACCACTTAATAAAATTTTGACGCTACATGAAAAAAACTTTGCTGATCCTGGTAATGGGAGCAAGCCTTAGCACATATGCTCAGAGGCCTACTACACCAACCCCAACTACACCAGGCACAACCCCAACAACAACTACACCTGGACCTACAACAGGAAGACCTTCTACAGGTCCAAAGCCTTTTAAAGAGGTGATCACTGATAAAGCGATCAGCAAGAAAGGTTTATTTAATGTGCATAAAGTAGAAGACAAGTACTACTTCGAGATCCCTGATTCAGTAATGTTTAGGGAAATCATGGCTGTAACCCGTTTTGTAAAAGTTCCTGCGAACAGCGGTGTTGGTCGTGCCACTTATGGTGGTGAGCAAACCAACAAGCAAACACTCTCGTTTGAAAGAGGTCCGAGCAATAACGTGTTTATGAGAGTTATAACCCTCATCAGCGTTGCTGACTCTACTAACCAGATTTCAAAAGCTGTTTCCAACTCCAATCTGAACCCTATTGCAGCTGCATTTCCTATTGCTGCGTTCGGTAAAGATTCTACCAGTGTTGTAATTGACGTAACTGATTTCTTTAAAGGAGATAACCAGGTTGTAAGTCTTAGCCCTAATGGTAAAAGAGCTTTCAGCCTTGGACCTTTGGCTTCTGACAGGTCATACATCCAAAGTATCAGTACGTTCCCAATCAATACTGAGGTAAGAACAGTAAAAACTTTTGTTGCGATTCCTTCTGCAGGACCATCATTGTTCCCCACTTCATCAGTACCTGCTGCCAATGCTGCCGGTGCTGTAACATTTGAGTTAAATACTTCGATGATCATCCTGCCAAGAAATCCAATGGCAAGAAGATATTGGGACAGGAGGGTTGGTTTCTTCCCTGATCAATTTACAAAGTTCAGCGATGCTCAACAGAAAGTTGACGAAGAAACCTTTGCCGTTCGCTGGAGACTTGAACCAAAAGATGCGGATATTGAAAAATGGAAGCGTGGTGAATTGGTTGAGCCTAAAAAACAGATCATATATTACATTGACCCTGCAACGCCAAAGCTGTGGGTTCCTTATCTGATCCAGGGTATTAACGACTGGCAGAAAGCTTTTGAAGCTGCAGGTTTCAAAAATGCGATCGTTGGTAAAGAATGGCCAAGCAATGTTGATACTATGAGCATGGAAGATGCACGTTTCTCAGTTTTAAGATATTTCGCATCTGATGTTGAGAACGCTTATGGTCCAAACGTACACGACCCAAGAAGTGGTGAGATACTGGAAAGCCATATCGGCTGGTATCACAACGTAATGAAACTGTTGCACGATTGGTATCTTATCCAGACTGCAGCGGTAAATCCACGAGCAAGAAAAATGAAGTTTGAGGATGATTTGATGGGTCAGTTAATTCGTTTTGTTTCCTCACACGAAGTAGGGCACACCATTGGACTTTTGCACAACATGGGTAGCAGTAGCAGAACTCCTGTTGACAGCCTTAGAAATAAAAGATGGGTTGAAGCCAACGGGCATACTGCATCTATCATGGATTATGCTCGTTTCAACTACGTAGCTCAGCCAGAAGATAATATTAACGAAATGGGCCTTTTCCCAAGAATTGGTGACTATGATGTTTGGGCGATACGTTGGGGTTATGGCTACATTCCAGGTAACAATGAAGATGAATTGAAGAAGAATAGTGATCAATTGATTAGAACCTCACTTGCTCAAAATCCAAGAAGATGGTTTGGTACTTATGAATTGGGTAATGATAACGATCCTCGAAGCCAACGTGAAGACTTAAGTGATAACTCAGTTAAGGCTAGCGAATATGGTATCAAGAACCTGAAGTACATCTTGAACAATCTCCAGACATGGACAAAAGAGCCTTTCGAGATAAACGAAAGTCTGAATGAAATGTACGGACAGCTTGTAGGACAGTTCCGTCGTTATGTGGGACATGTAACTACAAGTGTTGGTGGTGTGTATGAAACTTTCAGAACTGCTGAAGAAGGTGGTGCTGTTTACGAGCCAGTTTCTAAAGCAACTCAGAAAACTGCAGTAAACTTTCTCCAGACTCAATTATTTGAGACACCAAAATGGTTGATCAATAAAGACATCTGGAACCGTGTAAGCAATCCTGGTGAAACTGCTGACCCTGTTAGCGGTGCTATGGAAGCCGGATTGACTAGCTTAGTAAGCAACGACAGACTTGCTCGTATGCAAACCAATGTTGAGCGTTTTGGTGCAGATAAAACGTACAGTGCAATCGAACTTTTGAATGATGTACAGTCTGGCTTATTCAGTGAGCTTGCATCTAAGAAAGCGATTGATATGTATCGCCGTAACTTGCAGAAAGTGTTTGTTGAGCGTTTGAATAATATGCTTAACCCTCCTTCTGCTGCTGCAGGAACGATCACTTTCGGTTCAGCTACTAACGTGAATCGTACAGATCTTCCGGCAATTGCAAGAGCTCAGTTGTTGAAGTTGAGAGCACAGGTTGCTGCTGCAGTTCCAACTACTACTGATTCTATGAGTAAGATCCATTTACAGGATCTGCAGGAAAGAATCAAGAAAGCGTTGGATCCAAATGCTAAGTAATTCTGATCTACAGATAAATAAAAAGTCCCGTTTAATTGAACGGGACTTTTTTATGGATAAGAGATTAATTTACTCATAACGTAACGCCACAATCGGATTAAGTTTAGATGCTTTATAAGCTGGATATAATCCAGCAAGTAATCCAACCACAGAGCATATCACAATTCCCAGTGTTACCCATAACCACGGAATAACAAAGCCGGTTTTCATCACCATTGTAAACAGGTTACCAACCAACACACCAAGAATGATCCCGAAGATTGCTCCAAGCACACTGATGATCATACTTTCGAGTAAGAACTGAAGCCGAACGTTTCTTTTCTTTCCACCCAAAGCTTTTATCAATCCAACTTCTCGGGTTCTCTCGTTTACTGCCACCAGCATGATGTTCATCAAACCGATTGCAGCACCAATCAAAGTGATCAATCCAATCGCTCCGGCAGAACCTTGAATACTTCCCAACATACTGATGAATGTTTCGGCAAACTTGTCACTCTTTTCAATCACAAAATTGTCGTCATCTAAAGGGGTAAGTTTCCTTACTGAACGAAAAACTGCTGTTGCTTCCCCTACTGCCGGATCAATTTGTGTTACATTATCCACCTTAACTCCAATCAAATATGATGATGAGGCGTTTTGCATACGCCGTGCATTGTTATAAGAGGTGATCACTACATCATCTTGCCTCAGAAATGCACTGGAGCCTTTACTCTTAAGCAATCCAATTACTCTATAAGGCACACTTCCTATCCTGATGATCTTATCCAAACTCCGCTCTGCATTTTTGCCAAACAACTTGGATGCTACGTTGCTACCAATGATGCAAACGTTTCGTCCAGTTTCAATATCAAGATTACTCAGGTTTCTTCCACTTAGTAACGTATATCCGTTTACATTAACATAGTTATCATCACCTCCCCAAACGGTTATTTCAGGATTGGTTTCCTTGCTTTGATATTTACAAACAACATTACTTCCACCCCTTAAAGAAATACTTACAGCACCGGGGTAGGAGAAATTGCTCTTGAATAGCTCTGCCTGGTCTTTTACAATGTTCTTATCAAGGTTGGCTTTCTTCTCTTTTCTTCCTTTGATGGATTTTGAAACATTGGTTTTCCTGCCGAATTGAACGCCCCTTGATTCACGAAAACGAATGCTGAATGCATTTGCGCCCATTGTAGAGAAATTCTCAGAAAGGCTTTGGTTCATAGCCTGTATGGCAGTGATGATACCAATCAAAGCCATAATACCAAAAGCGATAATGGCAACAGTAATACCGGTACGAAGCTTATTACTTCTTACTGTTCTGAAAGCAAGTGAAAAAGTATCTCGGGTAGTCATTCTGTAAATAAAGATACAGTTGAACCTCGGCTGCTACCAACAAAAAAAGCTGCAAAGGCAGCTTTCAATCTCAGACGATGGTCGTTTCAACAATAACAGGTCTATCTCTTCGTAACCTGTTCATCCCTTTCACCAGGAAAAATATGATCAAAGCCAATAGCAAGAAATCTATACACACAGTAACAAAATGACCCCAGGCAAGTATATTACCTAACTTGCGAGCCTCATCAAGTGGTAAGTTTGGATTTGCTAGTTTGGCTGCATCCACCTCTTTCGAAAGCGAAATGTAGGAATTCTTGAACCCATTAGGTCCAACAAGAATACCAAGGATCGGCATCAGAATATCATTCACAAGTGCATCAATTATTTTGGCGAAAGCGGCACCGATAATCACACCTATTGCCAGATCCATTACATTGCCTTTAAGAGCAAATTCTCTGAATTCTTTTGAAAAGCTCATACAGTTTGTTTTGATTTATATAGCTAACATACAATCATTTAGCAGAATTGACGAGAAGCTATTAACTTTTATGGGAATTTAATGATTGCTTGAGAAGTATCATAATTAATAGGAAGCTATGCTTTAAATGGCTTCAGAAAAACCATTATCTTGACATCCACATTCTGCTTTTATGAAAGTTATACTTCTTGTATTTGCCAGCTTTTTTTACTTCTCAGCCAATGCCACAGATACTACTTTCAAACATCGTTGGGGCAATGTTCAGTACCAGGGCGACTTCAACAATGGGGCTGCAAATGGTTTTGGAAAAGCTAAGTTCAGCAATGGCTATTCTTACGAAGGCTATTGGAAGGATAATGAGCCACATGGCAAAGGGAAAATCACCTTCAAAAGTGGTGACAAGTATGATGGTGACTTTGTTTATGGATTGAGAGAAGGTAAAGGGGCAATGAATTATTCTGATGGAAGATATTATAACGGCGAATGGAATAATGACCTCATCAATGGTCAAGGCTTTTTCAGATGGCGTTCCGGAGATACCTACGAAGGCAATTGGAAAGATGGAAACTTTCACGGTTATGGAATTGCATTAAAACGTAATGAATGGAAATACACTGGAAATTGGCAGACGAATAAGAAGAATGGTCAGGGTACCATGGCTTATGATGATGGAGGAGAATACAACGGTGAATGGTATAATGATGAGCGAAGCGGAAAAGGATTAATGAGATGGAAGAGTGGTAGCAGTTATGATGGTGAATGGAGAAGCAATGCTCGTCATGGAAAAGGGTATATGAAATGGAGCAACAACAACTGGTACGATGGTACCTGGGAAAACGATAAAACTGAAGGTGAAGGAGTTTATGTAGAAGATAAACTTCGTTATACAGGTTCTTTTTCACAAGGCAATTACCACGGTTTTGGTAAGCTGAGATATGCCAATGGAGATTACTACGAAGGATATTTTCAACAAGGTAAGCGTTCAGGCAGAGGAAAGATCAGTTACTCCTCCGGAGGATTTTATGAAGGAAATTATCGAAGCGATGAACCAGATGGCTACGGAGAATTCTTTTATGCAAATGGAGACAGGTACAAAGGAAATTTCAAAACCGGTAAATGGGATGGTCAGGGTTTGATTGAATTTCAGAATGGAGATAAATACAAAGGCGAGTTTAAACAAGGTTTGTTTAATGGAGAAGGCAGGTACGATTGGCCAAGTGGATCTTATTATGAGGGGCAATTCCGAAACCACGAATATGATGGCTTTGGGAAATACAAGATTGCCGCGAAATTCTACTATGAAGGAAATTTCAGATCCGGGAAAAAACATGGCAAGGGCAAGTTGAGTTATGAAAACGGAGATGCTTATGAAGGTGATTTTATCGCAGACCTCAGAGATGGGAAAGGATCAATGAAATATGCTTCGGGGAATTTTTATACCGGTGATTGGCAGAATGATCAATCTTCAGGCAGGGGAAAATTTGTATTCAATAATGGCGATATATACGAAGGTGACTTTAGCGCTAACAATATAAATGGTAAAGGTGTGCTTACTTACAAGAATGGTGATGTTTACTCAGGAACGTTTGTAAAAGGAGCTAAGGAAGGAAAAGGAAAGATGCAGTTTGCGAACCAGGATGTTTATGAAGGTGATTTCAATGCTGATGTATTTACTGGCAAGGGCAACTTTAGAAATGCAGCAGGTATATACTATGAAGGAGAATTTTTAAGTTATAAATTCTATGGAAAAGGAAAGTTGGTACAACCAAATGGAACTTTAGTAGTTGGAGAATTCGTGAATAACAAATCACATGGTGCCGGAAAAAGATTAACTGAGCTGGGTTTGTACGAAGATGGCTTTTTTGACAGCACTTCATCAAGATTAATTGAAGGTCATGCATGGATGACTGATGGTGATTATCATTACGGGTTCTTCAACAAGAATAATGGACTTGCAGAAGGATATGGCAAACACATTTCTCAGGATGGTAAAACAACAGAAGGTAGATTCCTAGGCAACAAGTTGCAAGAGAAATTAACGTTAGCCCAGTACGAAAAAAAATTCGGAAAGCTTAACCTTCGACAACAATTCGATTGGTTAACTCAGTTGAATATAACTGACTCTACTCCTAAGTTATTGCAAGCTTATCTTACAAGCAAAAAGCCAGTGGACCTAACTGATGAAGCCGGGAAAAAAACATATAAGCTTGGAGTGAAAAGACTGCCTGTTAAAATGGCGACTATTTATGAGCTGGATGATTCTGAAACGAAACTCCTCCAAAAAGTTCTGGGTAAAACAGGTAAGTATCTTCTCAACTTCGGAGCCGATGAGATCAGGTTGGTAAAGCTTACTTATAGCAATCAAGTTGCTGCATCAAAGGGTAAACCGGCAACTACAAAACATTTTGACACCAGTATGAATGTTGTGTTCATTAAAACGCCCCAGCTAGATAGGCCTGTTGAATGGTCATACAGATCAGGCTTGGCTACAATCAATAATAAAACGGAGTTTGCCAAACTTGCTATAGCAACGGCTGTTGAAGATTGCTTATATCTACAGCAGGAAATGAATGGCGAAACAATCCGTTATTGCTTTGTAAAAGATCGAGGTTTGTTCTCTGTTGAGCAGAATGGAAAAATTCTATTTAAGCAAAAGAATGCTGGCCCTACAACTAAATAAAACGTTGGTAATTAACTGCTATCCCCATTCAAACAAAGTGGGTACAAGCAATCGATGTACTGGCTTGGGAAGAAATACACTATTAGAAATACAACCAATTCAATATAAGGTTAGGCATTACCCCTACCACAATAATGGCAGCAGCAAGAAGAACAAGTCCTAAACGAAAGCCTGGTCTTACTTCTGTTTCGAGTGCAGCTTCACCATCTTTAAAATACATAGCCTGTATCACACGGAAATAATAATAAACGCTTATTGCAGCGAAAATTACAGCTACGATTACCAGCCAGAGAGCAGATTGGGTTTTTACCACTGAGCTCAGCATGTAATATTTAGCCCAAAAGCCTGCAGTAAGCGGAATGCCAACTAATGATAAAAGGAAAACCGTATTTGTTGCAGCAAGTACTGGTTGTGTTTTCGCTAAACCATTAAATCCTTCGAAGGTTACATCTTTCATCTTAATGAGGATAGCAAAAATGCCAATAGTTGAAAGGCTGTAAGCAAGAGAATAAAGTATGATACCTTCTTTGCTTGTATCGTTCTGGCTGAACAAAGCAAACATCATAAAACCTGCCTGGGCAATACTTGAATATGCCAGCATACGCTTAACGCTCTGCTGAAATATTGCCGTGATATTGCCGACGAATAATGTGGCCACAATCATTAAAGCAATTACAACCTGCCATCCTTGTCCAAGATCCGGAGCCTTGGCTTCGAATAGCTTTATAAATCCTATAAAGATTGCGGCTTTTACAATCGTAGCCATGAATGATGTGAATACCGATGGAGCACCATCATAAACATCAGGTGTCCAAAAATGAAAAGGTGCTGCAGACACTTTAAATGCCATGGATACAAGAATGAAAGCCAAGCCCACAATTTCCATCACCGAAGTTGGTAAAGGACCAAGCATGGTAGCCGGACGATCAATTGCAAAACTTCCACTTGCTCCATAGAGCAAAGCGATTCCCATCAGCATCAATCCCGTTGAAAATGATCCCATGAGGAAATACTTCAAAGCAGCCTCATTGCTTTTGAGGTTTTTCTTATCACTACCGGTAAGGATATACAATGGTATTGAAATGATCTCAATTCCCAGGAACATCATCAGTAAACTATTAAAAGAAGACATGATGCCGATACCACAAAGCACAAAAAAAATCAAAGCAAAAAGATCAGATGTATTCTTCTTTGCCACTTCCACATCTCTACCAGACAGTAACACATAAACTAATGTGGATGCAATTGCGATCGAATTGAATAACAGTCCAAACTTATCGAAGCGAAGCATGTCTTTCGTATCAACATGAAAAAGTTGAAAGCCGTAAGTATCAGCTATATTAAACCCAAGCAAGATCAATAATCCAGCAACAGCGATATACTTATAAGCAGATATATTCTTGACAGCGATACCGCTGAACATCATGAACACTCCGAAAATTGCTGATATGATAATCGTATTCATTCTTCTTAACTTATTTAAGTGCCGCCAGGATCGAGTTTACTGTATCTTCTGTTAACCTGATCATCGGCTGAGGATAAACACCTAAAACTATAATTACAACAGCTAAGATCGCCAGCATCCATTGAACATTTGATCTCACTTCTGTTGCTTGTTCTGTAAGTGCATTCGTCTCACCAAAAAATATTTTCTGAATCATGTTCAAGGTATAAACCGCAGCAAGTATGATGCTTATACCAGCTATAGCACTCATCCAGATATTGTATCTGAAGAGTCCATTGAACATTAGGAACTCACCAACAAAAGCATTTGTAAGTGGTAAAGCGACATTAGCCAATGCCATTACAACTAATAATATTGCAAGTGCCGGAGCTTTTTGGGCTAATCCTCCCAACTGAGAAAATTTTCTTGTTCCAAGTTTATTTTCAATTGCATCAGCAACGATCCAAAGTCCGATAACATTAATACCGTGATTGAACATCTGTATCATCACACCCTGCAAACCTGTTCGCTCTTGAGCAAATATGGCTGCACACATTAATCCGATGTGGGCAATAGATGAGTAAGCGATCAATCGTTTGATATCATCTTGCCTTATTGCAATCAAAGAAGCGTAGAGCATTCCTATGATTGATAAGATAATGATCAGTTGACTGAACTGCAGTGTTGCATCAGGAAAGACTGGGATCAACCAGCGAAGCACTGCAAAGATTCCCATCTTAACCATCACACCACTTAAAACCATGGTTGCAGCTGTCGGAGCTTGCTCGTAAGTATCAGGCTGCCAAGTGTGGAATGGGAAAATTGGCATCTTGATCGCAAATGCAATAAAGAATAACCAGAACATGAAAGATTGCTCGTTACCCGTTAAAACAACATTATAGAAAGATTGTAAAGCAAACGACTCATCAGGTGTTTTGTAATATAGATACAAAATACCTACGAGCATCAGCAATGAACCAACGAATGTGTAAATGAAAAATTTGAATGTTACTGCGATCCTCTTTTCGCCACCCCATTGAGAGCAGAGAAAATAAGCAGGTATTAAAGCCAATTCCCAGAAGAAATAGAACAGCAAGCAATCATAAGCAAGGAAAACTCCCATCATGCCGGCTTGTGTAAGCAGCATCAAAGCATAAAATGCTCCGGGATTTTGATACGAGTTCCTGTAAGTAGCAGCAAAGATGATCGGCATTGCAACTGCATTCAACAGGCAAAGTATCTGCCCCATTCCATCTAAACCAACAGTAAATCTTGTTCCTAATGTTGGCAACCATGCAGCATCATAATGCAAATTTGCTGGTTGATTGTATAACCAGATGCCGGCAAGTGAAACTGCAAGTGTTAGTATTGATGACAATAACGCCCAGCCCTTTGCAGCTTTTACATCTTTAATGAAAAAGCTGATCAAACCGCTAACCAGAGGAATTAATATGAGTAGAACCGGGATCATATCAGAATATCTTTCTTAAAGCTGAAACAATAACTGTTTGCTCTCGGAACAACAGCACGATAACAATCAACGACAGCACCATTACAAGTATATAACTACTCACCTGTCCATTTTGAATCAAACGAACCTGGCGTGATGAATACTGAACTAACCTGCCTACACCATTTACAGCACCATCAACAATATTCTTTTCAAAAACATTTTTGAAGAATCCTGCAAGTCCGTTTAACGGACGAACAATAATGCTATCATAAAGCTCATCTACATACCATTTATTCTCCAGAACTTTTCCAACACCTGTATTCTCTTCAAAACGTTCTTTACGACTGAATGATCTCCAGGCATACGCAATGATGATGACTATCAATGTTGTACTCACTCCAACCATGATCCATTCCGTTGAATGTTCAAGGTGATGTGCAGTTGTATATTCATTACTTCCTGCGAAGATTGGATCCAACCATTTTTCAAGTGAGTGAGCATTCTCAGCAAACAATGCCGGAATACCAATCAATCCACCCAAAACTGAAAGGATGGCAAGAACAATCAAAGGAAAAGTGATCGCAGCAGGACTTTCATGTAAATGATGTTCCTGCGCATGTGTTCCTCTGAATTTACCTAAGAATGTAAGTGCATACAAACGGAACATATAAAAAGCAGTCATCAAGGCACCAGCCAATCCAATATAGTAGAACAAAGGATTTTCGTTGTAAGCTCCAACAAGTATCTCATCTTTAGAAAAGAAACCTGAGAATGGCGGAACTCCGGCAATTGACAAACATCCCAATAAGAAAGTAATATGAGTGATCGGCATGTGTTTCTTTAATCCACCCATCTTACGGATATCCTGTTCATGATGCATGGCATGAATTACAGAACCTGCACCAAGAAAAAGTAAGGCTTTGAAAAAAGCATGAGTCATCACATGAAACACAGCTCCAGTGTAAGCACCAACACCCAAACCAAGGAACATATATCCTAACTGGCTAACCGTTGAGTAAGCCAGTACTTTTTTAATATCATTTTGTTTCAATGCAATCGTTGCAGCAAAAATTGCAGTGGCCAAACCAACGATGGCTACAATCGTATTTGTATATGGAGCAATCGTGTACATGATATTGCTTCTTGCAATCATGTAAATACCTGCTGTTACCATTGTTGCAGCATGGATTAATGCTGAAACAGGAGTTGGACCAGCCATAGCATCTGGTAACCACGTGTACAAAGGAATTTGTGCACTCTTACCCATTGCCCCAACAAAGAGCAACATGGTAATGGCGGTTAATTCAGTTGGAGTGAAGGACTTAACGCTGGCAAAAACATCAGCATAGTTTGAAGTGCCGAGTTTGGCAATGATCCAGAAAATGGCAAGTAAGAACCCCAGATCACCGATCCGGTTCATTACAAATGCTTTCTTAGCTGCATAGTTGTAATTGGTATTCTTGAACCAAAATCCGATCAGCAGATAAGAACACAATCCTACACCTTCCCAACCGATGAACATGATCACAAAGTTGGAACCCATCACCAACAACAGCATTGAAAAGACGAAGAGATTTAAGTAAGCAAAATACCTGGCGAAATGCTCAGGTTTTTCTTCATGCATGTAAGCTGTGGAGTAGAGATGTATCAGGAAACCGATTCCCGTAATGATCAAAAGAAATAAAGAGGAAAGCTGATCAATCTGAAAAGCAAACTGAACTTTCAGCGATTCTACATTGATGAAATCGAAGTAAACAGCTGTGGGAATAGCTCCACCGCTTCTTACCTGCATAAACAAGTAAACGCTAATTGCAAAGGCAGCCAATATCACACCACTGCCAATTATGCCCGACATTGACTTGGTCAAGGACTTTCGAAATAAGCCATTGATCAGAAAACCAATGAAAGGCAATAACGGAACTAAAATTATCAGGTTGTTCATTCTAATTCTTCAGCCTGTTTAAGAAATTAATATCTACAGAATGTACGTTTCTGTACATCATTACTATTATTGCCAAACCAACACTCACTTCAGCAGCAGCCACTACCATAATAAAGAACACGAATATTTGCCCTTCTATTCCGCTGATTCCAACAGCACCATTTTTTAGATATGTGCCGTAATGCAGTTTAGAAAATGCAACAAGCATCAGGTTCACGGCATTCAGCATTAGCTCAACACACATAAAAACGATAATGGCATTTCTCCGTGTAAGCACACCGATCACACCGATGCAAAACAACGTAGCAGCCAGGATGATATAATAATGAATTGGCATAAAATCTAATTAGTCTTTCTTTCCGATAACCACAGCTCCAACCATTGCACTTAAAAACAATACACTACTTATCTCGAACGGTACAAGATATTGGGTGAACAAAACTCTACCGAGGTTTTCGATCAATCCAATTTCTCCAAAGTTTGTTACAACGGTTTTAGCATAAGCTTTACCGCCAAAGTTCTGTACCAGGTTTTCAGAATCTCTTACTGCAGCCACAAGAACGATCAACAGGCAGCCACCTGCAATTGCACCGGCAAGTTTTATCCAGGAAGTTTTGCTTCGAGGTTCGGGTTCTGCACTTTGATTCATCAACATGATCACAAACAGGAACAACACCATGATCGCTCCTGCATAAACAATCAAATTAACGATGGCAAGAAATTGGGCATTCAATAAAATATAATGACCAGAGATAGCGAAGAAAACCGCTATCAACCAAAGTACACTATGTACAGGGTTCTTACTCAACAGCACCATAATAGCACTGATCAGGGCAAGACCACTTAAAAACCAGAATATTATTTCAACTAAACTCATCAGCAGTTTTAATTTCAGAACCTATTAATTCAACCCTTTGGCTTTTTTCAGTTCCTCGGTTTCGGTCTTTGGGTTTGGTATCAACAGATCTTCTTTTTTATATATGAAGCTTTGTCTTGTAAAATTTGATGGTGCTGGTGTTTCTGAAAGATAAACCGCATCTTTCGGACAAGCCTCTTCACACAAGCCACAGAAAATGCAACGCAGCATATTCACTTCATACTTCGCTGCATATTTTTCTTCTCTGTACAGATTCTCTTCGCCAATCTTTCTTTCAGCCGCTTCCATGGTGATTGCTTCTGCCGGACAAGCTAAAGCACACAATCCACAGGCTGTACATCTTTCTCTTCCTTCCTCGTCTCTGATTAACACATGCAAACCACGAAATACCGGAGAAAAAGGTCGAGTCTTCTCAGGATAATTGAAGGTTGGCTTCTTCTTGAATATATGTGAGAACGTGATGAACATTCCTTTCAGAATATTCCACAGGTAAAGCCGCTCAACGAAAGTCATCGGTTTACGCTCTACTTGTTTCGCTCTATTTGTTAATGCCTGCATTATCTTTTCGCCTCTATCCCCTAAAAGGGAATTTTAAAAGTTTCGCAAAAGTATTTTTATAACATGGTGTAGCCAACTTTATCTCTCTGCTGATCGTCTGTTGTGTCACTCACTTGTACGTTCTGAAGTTCATTCATCACGTTTGTAGTTTCTGGTTTCTGGTTATTTTGTTTTTCGTTGGTGTCAAAATTCAGCAGCGATCACAAAAATCAGCAACCCAACGAGAAACAAGGAACAAAAAACATTATTTATCATTCAACCAAAGCACTACTGCTCCGGTTATCAGCATATTTGCTAATGCCAATGGCACCAACCTTTTCCAACCAAGATTCATTAGCTGATCGTAACGGAATCTCGGTATCGTCCATCTAACCCACATAAAGAGGAAGATGAAGAATAAAACTTTGCCCATTAATGCAACTACACCAATCAATGCCAACCAGTTACCCCAATCAGCATGAGCAGCTTCGTTAAAGAATGGCATATCGTAACCACCAAAGAACAGCGTTGCCATGATCACACTGCTGATGAACATATTGATGTACTCCGCAAACAAATAGAAGCCAAGCTTCATTGATGAATATTCCTGGTGATAACCAAAGTTTAATTCGTTTTCTGCTTCAGGTAGATCGAAGGGCGTTCTGTTACACTCAGCAAAAGCCGCTACAAGAAAAATAAAGAAACCTAATGGTTGGTATAAAAAGTTCCAGCCTAAAAATCCACCCCAATCCCCAGCCATTTGTTGTTCAACGATCTGTTTCATGCTCAAACTTCCACTCATGAAAAGCAAAGCGATCAATGATAAACCCATCGCCAATTCATAACTGATAGCCTGAGAAGCTGCACGAAGAGCAGCCATTAAAGAGAACTTATTGTTAGAAGCCCAGCCACCGATCATTATTCCGTAAACACCTAAGCTTACCACGGCAAAAACGTAAAGCACACCAATGTTTACATCTGCAATCTGCAACTGAACTTGCCTGTCGAAAACTGTCAAAGTTCCACCCCAGGGAATCACAGCACTCGTCATCATTGCTGCCATCATGGCTAAAGCAGGTCCGAGTACGAATAAAAGTTTGTTTGAACTGTTTGGGATGATCTCTTCTTTCATGAAGAGCTTTAATCCATCAGCCAAAGGCTGAAACAATCCAAAAGGTCCGGCTCGGTTTGGACCACGACGATCTTGTAGAATCGCCGCTATTTTTCTTTCACCCCAGGTTTCATACATAGCAATGCCAAGTGATGCAAAAACCACCACAGCGATCAATATGAATTTCTCCAGTACTAATATCCAGTCTATATTCATTGTGGGTTGATGTTTGAGTTGTCTTCGAAAGTTTGGCTGGTAGAAGGTCCTTGAATTTCGCTTAGATGAATATTCGGTTTGTTCACATCACTTACATCATGAATATCCATTAACAACTTGGGATTTCTTCCACCCATTACTTCAGGTAACACATTTTGCGGCTCTTCAACTTTCAAATAATGATTTGAAGAAATAACAGATTTGCGGCTGATGTCTCTTGGTCCTTCGATCACCCAATCAGAAGTTTTCTTTTTCTCGAAACGACATTCATTACAAATCCAGGCTGTTTTGCCATTCTCATCATTTTCGATCTCACCCCACTCATTCTTTCTGGCGGTAACACGATACACTTCATCTCCACGATTCCAAAGTGTAACGTTACCTGAACACTTAGGACAATCTCTGTGTGCATTCATCGGTTTGAGAAACCAAACACGATTCTTGAAACGGAAAGTTCTATCGGTTAAAGCCCCAACAGGACAAACGTCAATTACATTACCGATAAAATCATTCTCTAAGCTCTTTTCAATATATGTTGCGATCTGTGCATGATCTCCTCTGTCTAATATACCATGCTCTCTGCTTTGAGTAAGCTGGTCTGCAGTGTACACACAACGGTAACAAAGAATACAACGTGTCATGTGTAACTGTATGTATGGACCGAGATCATGACGTTCAAACGTTCTTCTTGGAAACTCGTAACGGGTACCTGCTTTACCATGTTCGTAGCTGAGGTCTTGCAGATCACACTCACCAGCCTGGTCACATACAGGGCAATCCAATGGATGATTAATAAGCAACATTTCTACCACACCATTTCTTGCATCGATCACTTTTTCTGAAGTGATGTTTTTCACTTCCATTCCTTCCATCACTGTTGTTCTGCAGCTAGCAACCAACTTCGGCATCGGTCGAGGATCTTTCTCAGAACCTTTGCTCACCTCAACCAAACATGTTCTGCACTTACCACCACTTCCCTCCAGCTTGCTGTAATAACACATTGCCGGAGGTGCAACATCACCACCAACAATACGTGCAGCATTGAGGATAGTAGTTCCTATAGGAACTTCTATTGTTATGTTGTCAATCGTAACCTTTACTAAAGGAGCTTGTTCACTCATACTCTCTTTGCGAATCTTTGCGAAGAACTCAGCGTTCTTTGCGGTTATAAATTATTCACGACTCTTCTTATTCCTTCTTTAAGTTTTAAAACATTGAAATTCATTAAAAGCCCAAGCTTCAGATTTGTTAATTTAAGATAAGTAAGCACTTGTGCGAGATGAATATCATTCAATGCTTCAACTGCTTTTACCTCAACAATCAACTTATCTTCTACCAAAATATCACATCGAAAACCACATTCAAGCTTCACCTCTTCAAATATCAAAGGAATGGGTTTTTGTTTTTGAATCATCAATCCAGCCCTTATCAGTTTGTAACTTAAACATTCTTCATAAACTGATTCCAGCAAACCTGGTCCAAGTTGTTGATGAACTTTTATTGCCTCGCCAATTACAATATTTGATAGCTCATTTTCAGTCATGGTTATTATTTAACCGCAAAGAGCACAAAGAATTCGCAAAGAAACGCAAAGAACAAAACCTAAACTTAAACCGGTACGTGAATAGGATCAGCATAACCTGCCAATCCATAATTTCTTCTCTGGCTTTCTTCAGCATTCAACACATGCCATTCAAACTCATCCCTGAAATGCCTTATTGCTGCTGCCACTGGCCATGCTGCTGCATCACCAAGTGGACAAATCGTATTTCCTTCAATTCTTCTCTGGATATCCCAAAGCAGGTCAATATCACTCAGCTTACCTTTTCCGTATTCAATATTCTTGAGGATCTTTTCCATCCAACCAGTTCCTTCTCTGCAAGGAGAACATTGTCCACAACTTTCGTGACGATAGAACGTAGCTAAAGTCAATGTATGTTTTACCACACACTGATCTTCATCCAACACAATAAATCCACCGCTACCCATCATACTTCCTGAAGCAAAACCACCATCGGCTAAGCTTTCATAGTTCATATAACGAGTTTCGCCTTTGGCTGTTTTCAACAAAAGATTTGCTGGCAGAATTGGAACTGATGATCCACCAGGAATACAAGCTTTCAGTTTTTTTCCGTTCGGAATACCACCACAATATTCATCACTGTAAATAAACTCTTCTACAGAGATGGTCATATCAATTTCATAAACACCTGGCTTATTAATATTACCACAAGCAGATATGAGTTTTGTTCCTGTACTTTTCCCAACACCAATCTTTGCATATTCCTCACCACCCATGTTGATGATAGGAACTACTGCTGCAAGTGTTTCAACATTATTCACTACAGTTGGGCAATCCCACAAACCCTTTACAGCAGGGAAAGGAGGTTTGATCCTTGGATTACCTCTCTTCCCTTCTAGAGATTCTATCAATGCTGTTTCTTCACCACAGATATAAGCACCAGCTCCACGTTGACCATAAATATCACAATCGAAACCGGTTCCTAAAATATTCTTACCGAGAAATCCATTTTGTTTTGCTTCTGCAATGGCCTGTTCAAGAATATCAACGATCCATGCATATTCACCACGGATGTAGATGTATGAACGATTAGAACCCAATGCATAAGCTGAGACGATCATTCCTTCAATCAACAAGTGAGGAATGAACTCCATTAAATATCTATCCTTGAAAGTTCCCGGCTCAGATTCATCTGCATTGCAAACAAGATAACGAGGCACACCTTCAGGCTTGGCAAGAAAGCTCCATTTCATTCCTGTAGGAAATCCTGCACCTCCTCTACCTCTCAAACCACTCTTCTTCACTTCTTCAACCACTGCATCAGGGCTCAACTTTAAAGCTGTTTCCACACTTCTGTAGCCACCGTTCTTACGGTAAGCTGCGAAGAAGCGTATTCCTTCAATGTGATCGTTTTCTAATAATAATTTTTTCAT
>JANPIB010000186.1:0-1749 GCA_031424775.1 Chitinophagales bacterium
TTAGGTTGTGCTTTGTTTGTTCATCCATGGGAAATGATGGGAGAAAAAGAAATGCAGAAATACTGGCTTCCGTGGTTGGTAGGAATGCCGGCTGAAACTTCAAGAGCCATTTGTTCGATGATCTTTAGTGGTGTATTTGAAAAATTTCCGAAGCTGAGAGTGGCTTTTGCTCATGGAGGTGGTTCTTTCCCTTTTACAATTGGGAGAATTCAGCACGGTTTTGATGTTAGACCAGACTTGGTTGCAATTGATAATAATACAAGTCCAAAAGAATACCTCGGCAAGTTTTGGTTGGATAGCTTAGTGCATGATGAAAATGCACTTACATACCTTCTGAAAGTTGCAGGAAGCGATAAAATCTGCCTCGGAAGTGACTATCCATTTCCGCTAGGAGAACATCATCCTGGAAAGATGATCGAACAAATACAACTTGATCAAACTGTAAAGGATAAGTTGCTTTACCAGAATGCTAAGCAGTGGCTTGGAATTGAGTAATACTGCCTGATTATTTAAATACATGTCAGGTGATCTACTGATATTTGCGACATAAGTCTCCCAATTGGCTACACTCGTCTTCACTGTTACAAACGATCTAAGTTACGACCAAAGGATGCAGCGTATCTGTGGTTCTTTGGCGATGAGTGGGTATGACGTTTTACTGATTGGAAGAAAGAAAACAAAGTCAGTCGATCTTGAGCAGCAGCCATTCAGGCAAAAACGATTGAACTCCTGGTTTCAATATGGTCCGGGATTGTACATTGAGTACAACTTTCGATTATTCTTCTTCCTGCTGTTTTGTAAGATGGATGTAATCTGTGCGATTGATCTAGACACGATCTTACCTTGTTACTTCGTTTCAATCTTCAGAAAAAAGAAAAGAGTGTATGATGCTCATGAGTTATTCACTGAAATGAAAGAGATCGTTAGCCGACCGCTGATCAGGAAGTGGTGGATGGCTGTTGAACGTTTTGCTGTGCCAAAGTTTAGCTTGGGATATACTGTGAATGATTCTCTAGTTAAGGAGTTTAAAAAAAGATATGAAGTTGATTATGGAGTTGTGAGAAACCTACCCAAGTATGAAGTAACGCAGAACAATGTTGAACGAGGAACAAGGAATAACGAATCACAACTGATTATCTACCAGGGAGCAGTTAATGAAGGCAGAAGTTTTGAGACCATCATTCCAGCAATACAGCAAGTGGATGGATGGCTATTGATCTGTGGAGATGGAAATTTTTTTGAACAAACGAAACAGTTGGTGAAACAATATGGCGTAGAAGAAAAAGTTGAAATGAGAGGCTATGTTGCACCAGATGAATTGAAGCAGATCACTCCAACAGCAAGAGTTGCTTTGATGGTATTTGAATCAACTGGAATTAATCAATACAACTCTTTATCTAACCGGTTCTTTGATTACATCATGGCTGGTGTACCTCAGGTTTGTGTAAATTATCCTGAATACAAAGCCATCAATGATCAATATCATATTGCTTTGATGATTGATGACACAAAAGCTGAGACAATTGCCCAAGCTTTGAACACACTTATAACTGATAATACTCTTTACGAACAGCTTCGACAGAATTGCTTCAAAGCAAGACAAGCACTAAATTGGAATAGCCAGGAAAAAGGACTTATTGCTTTTTATCAAAAGCTGCTCACTGCTCAGAACGTTGAAGTGAGTGACACAACAGACGATGCCATAAAAAACTAGTGCCGGAAAAACAATTACATATCATTTCTCTTACA
>JANPIB010000187.1:0-15300 GCA_031424775.1 Chitinophagales bacterium
ACAGTACCAATTTTCATCCGTTCACCGTTAGGTTTACGACGCTTGCCTCGTCTGGTCTCTTTGATGAACTTCTCGAAAAGAGGAGCCATTAAAACATCTCTTGACATAGCTTTTAATTTTGATGGTTAAAAAAAGATTAACCGTAAAAAATACTATGACTTTTTTGCTTTCTAATCAGCAGTAGTGAGTGATCAACATTCGTTTGGAATGTTGATGCCCGAACGCAGCGGCTTCAAAACAGACGGCGGTTGGAGTACTGGTAACGAACAGGTTAATGGTACCAGCGTAAACCAAACGCTTACTGTAAATGACAGGGATCTCAATACACCGGATGAATACAAAGCAACTACGTGGATTGAATTAACAGATGGATTTGAAAGTGGAAGCACCGATGAATTTGTAGCCTATATTGCTAATGGCATTAATACTACTGCAGGAAATACAAGTAGTAGTGGCGGAGAGAATAATAGCTACCGGTATGGGTTTAATGGTAAAGAGAATGATAATGAAGTGAAGGGAGTGGGAAATGAATTGGATTATGGGTGGCGCTCGTATGACACTAGATTGGGACGCTTTATTAGTTTTGATCCTTTATATAAAGGCTACCCTGATCTTTCACCGTATCATTTTGCAGGATTGAATCCCATTCAGAACATTGACCGAGATGGTGGAGAACCGGAGGATTATCGAGTTAACTGGCAGTACAAAACTTTCACTAAAGGTGGGGTTAGTTCATATTATCATATGTCTAACGACCCGCAGCTTGGGTATATTGACGTTGAAGTTGTGTACGACAATTGGACAAAGAGACAATGGTTCATACATCAATCTAACACTGGGCAATACTTTTACTGGAAACATGATCCAGGTGCTGATCAAAGGGTGAGAATAGTCTCAAATACTCCTGGCGAATCTAATGGAGGATGGAGTGAGTTTGAAACCCAAGATAATAAGCAAGCACGGTATGGGTGTGCTTTAGCAAAGGGGATGGCCACGACGGTATTCGGAATGGCTGTGGTTGGTACCGCTTCTTTCGCCATAGCCGAAGGTGCTGCTGTTGTAGCTAGTTCAGTTATTACATTTTCCACAAACCTTGCAACTCAAGCGGTAGTAAATTATTACCGATGGGCCCCTCTGGTGGGTGGAGTAGGGCGAACTGCAGCAGGAATACTTGACGAAAGCGGTGCCGTGGGTGCTCAAAATGCATCACTGTCGAGAATTGAACAGTATGCTGCTAATGAGATCAAAAAATTTGTAAGTACCGAAGCGGGTGCATTATGGCAAGTGGATAAGTTCAAGCAAATCTTTACTGCGGGCGGGGCTGCAGCAGAGAGAGCCTTGAAAGAAGAGATACTGGCAGTAGCTTACAACGGAAAAACATTCATTTTAGACGGACACAACAGACTAAAAGCTTTAAGCGAGCTTAACCAATCTGCAAATGTGACTGTACTTTCAGTTGAAGAGGCTACAAAGCGCTTTAAGGATAAAATGACGGATATTGTCAATGGATCTTTTACTAATACCTTAGAAAATGAGCAATAAAGAAAATATCAAGGACATCTTTCTATTTTATGCAGATACAATTATCAAATTCAACAAACGGATAAAGCAGGAATTCAGTACATCCAATATACCTTATGAAGACGCTGGCAAGTTATTTCCAAAGATTGGTACGATTGATATACAACAAGTGACTGTTCCTTATCGTTTTCATGGGGCTGGTTGTACTTTTTTCTGGAACGAAATTGAAGTGTATTTCTCCGTAGATGTTACTAATAAAAATTGGATCGTTATAACTCCTGGCGGACTACAGCAGTTCCTATCTACATATCTCAATGTTGATAAAATTGATGATCTATATCCAATAGAATCTGTTCTGCAATATTTAGTGGATGAAACCTTATTGCTGACTAGAGAAAACAGTAAAGGCACCTTTGTTCTAAACAATGAATCATATTCGCGGTACGGCGATGACAGACATTATAAGGAAAAACCATAGTGGCAATCTTAGTTTATTTCGTCTTCAGACAGCAAATAGTTCATGTAATCTCAGATATGTTTCCCCCGTTTGGTTACAATGCTTGGTAGAGTTCCTACTCATGAGTGAGTGATTCTGGAAATGTGCCCGACAGTGTGAAAAATTCTAAGTAAGCCATAACACCATTCCGGAAAAAAATTCGCTTCTGCTTCCTCCGCTAAAGATCTCGCTCTGATTTTTACACCGTTTAGGTTTGGTTCTTCCGTCCAACATAAGCTTGTGTCTTCCGAATGATCACAAACAGACACTCAGCGGAGAATGAAATTAATTATAGTCCTACATTTTCCACCGCTCAGGCGGACCTTTACCCGAAACCTCAAAACGAAAAATTTTTTGTGGATACAATTTTATAAACTCAACAGTCAGCATACTCTCTTTATTGAGTGGAACTTTGATGTCACAAAGTCGAAAATCATCAGCCTCATAGGGGGTTATGCGAAATTCCTGATCCGTCTTAGCTCGGTTTAGTTGATAGTGGCCTTTATCAAACTGAAACTTAAGATTGTAAGATTCTAACTTATAGGTTGATGAGTCCAATAAGTCAGGAAGAGTATTGAATTCATTTGCGGTCATTGCCGCTATAAGCCCCTTCACAATTATTTTTTGTTCGGAAAACTGAGTTTGGTTTTTACAACCAAAACTTGCAAAGAGAAAGATTAAAAAAATATTTTTATTTTTTTGGCTGATTAGCTTCAATTCTGTCATATTGTTTAGTTGTATCAAAATTAAGTGTTCCACCCCGACGCTGATATTCTGTATATAACTCCCGATAAGCACTTATTGTACCTTCTTGTAAGCTAAAGTTGTGATCTTTCTGCTCAAGCAACATAAGCTGATAACCATAGTAAATTGTTTTAAGATTAGCTTCTAAATCTTTCATAGATAAATTAGTGACTAGGTCATATTGGGCAGGTAAGGATCCATCCACGAGAAAGTTAATCATAGTGCCTCGTCCTTTTCCTTCCATGAATGACTTATCAGCAAATTTGCCCGCACTCATATAATTATCAACAATATTGGTTGCTTGGTAAAACTGGGATCTCTGTGTTCTTTCCTGTCCGTAAGCTCTCCATTCATCTATTTTATCGAAGTTTGAGACTATGTCAGTGCCTGCTTGTAAGGCCTGTGCACCCGAAGCTATTTGCCCACTATTGGTTGCATTTCGATCTAATGCCTCTGCACCCGTATTGAAATTATATAAACCGGTAGTGGAATTTGTTGGTTCAGGAGAATCTGCCAAAATGCCAACAAAAGGTGCCGGGGGTTGATAATATCTTCCAATTAGGGAGATATTATTGTCATTTTCTAAATCGCGTCCATAAGCACCAACAGGACCTCCATTTGTATACCTGTAATCACCGGTCTGAGGATGTCGCAAGGCAGCAGGTATTCTAGAATAAACTGTCGCTGCTACGTAAAAATGGTATACTTTGTTTAGTCCTTGCATGCTGCAATACCTCTGTTTGTATATCGCAGAATTTACTGGTAGGAATTCTAATCCATCTAAATCAATACCATCGATTGGTCTATTCATGGCAAATGGATAAGGACTCCTGGAGGGATAATCTTTAGTTAAGGGATCCACACTCAAAAAATGACAACTTATGTCAAGCTACTGTACAAATAATGCAGAGAAAGAAACAGGATACATTCCAGGGAAAGTGTCAATAACAGCTACTTTTCAAAAGAGATTGTCTCCGCTAAACATTGAAATGTCTCATCCTCAAAGAACAAGGCAAAGTGCCTATAATTATCAAACATAGTATCCTGGTGACGGGGGTGTACCTTGTTTTTTTCAACTATTTCCTTCAACCACTTACTTTGCTGAATTTCATAAATAACATTACGAGACATGTCGTTTGTTAAAAAAAGATCGGTGTGAATATAGATTTCTTCATTTGGGTAGCCGACCTGAATAAGCAAAACTCCTGTAAATTTTATTGCACCTTCCGAAAACCTAATAACAACTTCAGAAGTTTCCTTGTGAATTGAATGTGGTTCAAAATCAATTGTATTTAGCGGATTATTTATTTTTCGTATCACGGTATTGATGTTACTGTGTTAGTTACCCTGTTAGTCACTTGCTTAAATCCTGGAGCACCATTTAGGTTGTTTGTCAAATTACGCTCAAATGCAGGCACGCCTGTCTGGTTATTAAAGACCCATTTTGACTCAGGTATCCCAGCCGCCCTTAAAGTAGCTATACTTCGCGTATTTAAAAAATAGGTCTTGCCATTTCTTACAACATAATCAATCGGCAATTTACTAGCTTCCCAATCGCCATTTTTTAGTTTTTGCACCCCTTCTGACAGGTATTTCACTCCTAAAACTTTTTGTCCCTCGTCGGAAAATTGGTTCGAATGATTTGGCTGAGCAAAGTAACCATCTGACAGCTTAGGCCTTGCTACCGAGCCAGCTTCCTGCGACGCCGTTTTAATGTACCGAATAAGTGCAAGCCTTTCGGCATCTGTCATAGGTTTTAACCCTGCAGCAATCTGCTGAGCCTTAGGAATAGCAGCCTCTGCCTGTATAGGTTTTAATTTGACCGAAACAAAAGCCAAGTCGTCTGCTTGTGATGCTATTGTTGAGCTATTTGTAGGGCGGCCTTTTGCACCTGAAGTAGCGTTTTGCGTCATCTCAACATGAGCATGTGCAAGCATCAATTGATTAGAATAATGTTCAACTACCTTGGCTAGCCCTTGGTCAGCATTCCCTCGCCTCTCACCTTCAATTTCTCGAATATCATTTCCCTGTTGTGCGAGCTTGTTGATTACTATTTCAATCAAAAGCTTCCACTTTTCGGTAAATGACATTTTTTTCTCTTCCGTACCATCAAGATCTATGGCCCAAATGGGGGTATTTCCTGCAAATTGATAAGGTGTATACCACGGAAAGTCCTTAGTTAATGGGTCCACACTTAAAAACTTACCTAACCTACCATCGTATATCCTCATTCCGTAATCCTCCTGATTCCCCACACCCTTCACCTCATCATCGTTCTCCTTCCCATTAAACCCGTATCGATAACCATTATTCTCTCCTCCACTACCATTCGTATTACCAGCAGTGGTATTGGTGCCATCAGCAATATACGCTACAAACTCATCACTGCTTCCACTCTCAAAACCATCGGTGAGTTCTATCCATTTACTCGCCTTGTATTCATCCGGTGTATTAAGATCTCTATCGTTTACAGTAAGCGTTTGGTTTACACTAGTGCCATTAACCTGCTCGTTACCAGTACTCCATCCACCATCGGTTTTGTAACCACTGCGTTCGGGCATCAACATTCCAAACGAAGAGAAATCTTCGCTGCTGGTGAAACTTTAAATGCCGTTTTGGAATACTGAACGTCTATTTATCCTCCACGAATACTGTAGTGAATTAGACTTATTAACTCTTCGGATTAGAAAATTCTATTTATAGAGCCAAATTAAATCCGGGGCAAATTTCTAATTAAGACTTTTCCTTTTGCTTGATCCACATAAAATTTATTTCCTTTTTTATATTCGAAAGTCAAAGTGATTGGACCGTCACCATATTTATATCGACCATATCCAAGTTGTCTAACGAATTGCTCAAGTTTTTCCCAATAACGTGTATAGGTCAAAAGCCAGTCAAGAAGTTTATTTAGCGTATAGGTTCTCCGGATGTACACATCGTCAAGGAGGCCGTAAGGCACTTCTACATATCGCCTGGATGTATCGTAGAATGACTGTAAATAAGCAGTACTAATTACTAAGCCAGGAGGAGACGTATAATTACGCTTAGCAATATAACTGCCTGCGGGGGCAGTACTCAGATCAAAAAGTATTGAAAATCGTCTTAATGTGTCCTCTAAACTTACCTTAGAAGTTGAGTAAAATACAACCTCTTTTGCCTTTAAGATTTCTTTATTCTTTTCAAATTTTCTTACATATAACAACAAACTAATAGTAATAGAATCCTTTTTCCTCGTTATGATGAAGCATGAATTTCGATAATTTATTATTATTGTACTGTCCCTATACGAATTAGATTTCACTCCCAATTCAAATAAGAAATCATATAGGTGTTGCTCCCTATCTGCATTTTTCCATGTTGTTGTATCGTTGCCTTGACTGAGAAAACTGACCTGTAAAGACACCGCAAACAAAAATAGTTTTAGTTTCATATCATTTTTTCTTTGGCTTGCCTCCGACCATGACCGGTGGTAATTCCTTATCCTTGTTACCCTGTTGTTCAACCATTTGCCCTACTAAGTCTGGGACATCAACGGGCAACATGCCATTATTTTGTTCAATATACTGATACATTTGTTTCATTGTTTCTGCATTTTTAGCAGTCATAACAATTGCATTGAGGATATTAGTGGCATCTAATTTTCCTTTTGTATTGTCCATTATGTAAGACAGCGTATTTTTCAAAACTTCCACAGTCTTGTCTATAACAATTCCGTCATCAGTATTATCCCCACATACAGAGCTTTTTAGTGTTTCCGCGGCAAGTGAAGCATATACCTGCAGTAAAGCGTCTTTACCTTTCGAAGCCACGAATTCCTTTATAGAACCTCCCAAAATCGTTGAAACAAAATCACTGCAACCCTCGACACCTGATACAATCCGACTAAACCCATCAAGCTTTTGTCCTTCCATCGTCTCACCGTGTAAAGCCGCTATGATCTTCTTTGTACCTATTAAATCCCCCAAACCAATTGCAGTTTCTACTATCATCTTCTGCACCCGATTATCAATGAGAGCTAATTCGGATTCTAACTTGTCCAGCCCGCCTTTATATTCATATCCGGCATTTTGTGGCTGAGAATAATAAGTACCCCCGTTTTTCTGCTCAATCACTGTTGGATTCACATAGACAAATACATCAACAGGAGTTCTTATCAAACCTGTTATCATTTCTTCTAAGGTGCTAACCCAGATGGATTCAGAGGATGTTACGACACGTTTACCATTATCTAAAGTCATTATGGTATGAACAGTAATCCATTGCTTTCCCTCGAAATCTATTGCGACTATAGGAGTGTTCGCAGCATACTGATAAGGCGTCATCATGGGGTTTGAAGAGGTTTGTGGATCTATGCTAAAAAACCTTCCAACTCTTGTATCATAAATTCTTGCTCCAAAATCAACCTCATTTCCTATCCCCTTCACCTCATCATCATTCTCCTTCCCATTAAACCCATACCTATAACTATTGTTCTCTCCACCACTACCATTCGTATTACCAGGTGTAGTGTTGCTGCCATCAGCTATATATGCCACAAATTCGTCACTGCTTCCACTCTCAAAACCGTCGGTAAGTTCTATCCACTTGCTGGCTTTGTATTCATCCGGGGTATTGAGATCACGGTCATTTACAGTAAGCGTTTGAGTAATACTGTTACCATTAACTTGATCATTTCCACTGCTCCAGCCCCCATCGGTTTTGTAACCACTGCGTTCGGGCATCAACATTCCAAACGATGTAACGTAAGAATAATTAGAGTCAGATTAGACCATGCAGTTCCGATGTGGCAGAGTGCCTGCATGACTCTTCATACCTCACGATCATGGAAGGACACCCTGCGGAGAAGAAATTCCTTAGCTAAGGTAAATTCAACGCAAGTAATTTATTTCTTCAGTATTTTTTCATAGCACTGTTTGCTTTCACTCCCCTCTCGTAAAAGATGCTGTCTTTAAACATCCCAGTGGAATCATAAAAGCGCCAGATTCCATTTCTTAGCGGTTCATAATATTCCGTTACATAAATAAATGTCCCTGCCGGGGAAGTGGCGTATGAGTATTTCTTTAGTAAATCCAATGAATTCAAATAATTACCCGTTTCCATTATTATGGAATCTTTAGAAAAATATTCTAAGTGCATTCGCCCTTTCACATCATAAAGAGTAATTTTCACGAACCCTTTTTTTAATGAACGCGATATTTGCTCATTCTTTTTACCAGAAGGGCGGAACGACAGGCCTTCATATTCTTTTACGATTATCTTATGGCGAGGCCCGTTTTTATGGGAGAAGCTACAGAAAGCAAAAGTAAAAGTAACAACCCCCAATTTAATTATGTTCATATCTATTGAGCTTGAATTGTAGCATCAGAATGGCCTCCATCCCCAGTAGAATTCAAATCTATTGGTGTATGAACCTTCAATAGTTTGGGATCAACTCCAACACTGGTCATTATTTTCATCACCGCTGCTGCGATTCTTTCTAATCCCGCTTTAAAATTTCTATAGCGTTCGTCAGCAGTTGACATCTTAGAATTCATTGTACCCGGAACTTTTATAATTACACTTCGTACGTTTGGATCATTTATTATTTTCGCTGCCATTGCACGGATTTCGCTGAGAACCTTTTCTTTCGGTGCGAATTTGCCCTCGACGAGTATTCCCTGACCATCGGGCAGTTTGTCGATATTGTTTGTCCCTACGCCAACAAATGCTTCCGTAACTTTAATGGGTTGAATCGCCTCTGGTGTTCCAACTAGTGTGGTAACCCCTTTACCTCTCTCATCTAAAAAATATTCACCTTTCGTAAATTCTCCGCGTGATTCAGAATATACCCCACCCAAATAAGTCTTTTTCCCATCCGGTGCCTTTCCGACATAAACCGTAAATGGATCTATATCGTCACTGGCGGTATAGGTATTAGCCGTGCCATGCCTTAAGACATTTTTTTGCCAGGAATCAAAAGTCTTGGCACCATGATGAGTCGTCCTGCCATTTGGCCAAACATCTCTGATCAAAATATCTTCAGTTGTGCGTAACCTACCACTTGTGCTTTCCATTTCCAGTTCTTCACTTTGACCTGTTTCTTTACTTTTTAAAGTAAAAATGACCGTCTTTGTTATTTTGCCATTTGCATCGCGAAAATTGGTAACAACATATTTCTCAAGTCCATCTATATCTACACAACGCACTACATCATTCTCTGCATAAGTATATGGCGAATTCCATGGAAACTCCTTTTGCAAGGGATCAACACTTAAAAACCTACCTAATCGGCTGTTGTAAATGCGAAATCCATAATCATAAACATTTCCTATACCTTGTATTTCATCATCATTCTCCTTTCCATTAAACCCATACCTATAACTATTATTCTCTCCACCACTACCATTGGTATTCCCAGCTGTAGTATTACTGCCATCAGCAATATACGCCACAAATTCGTCAGCAGCTCCACTCTCAAAACCATCCGTCAGCTCTATCCACTTACTGGCCTTGTATTCATCCGGTGTATTCAGATCCCTATCGTTTACGGTAAGCGTTTGATTTACGCTGGTACCATTAACCTGTTCGTTACCAACACTCCACCCACCATCTGTTTTAAAGCCACTGCGTTCGGGCATCAACATTCCAAACGTAGGCAAGTGGGCACATTTCACTATCTCACGAACTTTCAGGAACAATAGTTAGTGTATTATCAGTAGGGCTCCTACCAATTGTCAATGCAAGCATTGATCATCCTGATCCTTCCGCACATTTAAGCTATACCAACCTCGAAAGAATTCATTGCTTCGTACTAATTTAGTACGAACCATTGTTGGATGCCTGTTATGGAGTGTGCTTTAATCTATTCTCTCTTTTTTATTAATGTGGTGCATCTATGTTGCCGTTTTGCCATGACAGGCGAAAATACTCCCTTGAGTTTACGCTGTCCCCTAATAATTGATAGTCTTCTCCGATGATAAAATATGTTTCAGCAAGCTTATAATTTCGAGAAATACAATTTTGTAGATATATAATTGAATTTTTGACGTCTCCGGTAAATCTTTTTGTAAGTCCTATCATGAATACTAGATCATCATAAATGTAAGTTGGGGCAAACACATTTTGGCTATCACTAGGCTTAGTTTCTAGAAATCTTGACCCATACAATTTATCGGCAGACTTTTGTAAAAAAAAATCAGCCTTAGTATACTGTTTCATATTAAAATAAGATAGACCAACGTAATAGTAACCGGCAGGATGTTTTGAGTTGGCTGCAATTAATTCCTCTGATTTTTTAAGACTCTGAGCATAATTTTCTTTTCGAAATTCAATAATAGTTTGCAATAAAATAACTTTCCATTTCGACGATTTTAACGGTGTGGTTGAAGCTAGTTTCTCTTCCGCGGCTGCTAGATTATTGGTCAAAATCAGATGTGCTATCTCGTCGAGATTATCTTGTTGTAAACCGCAGCTCGAAAGTAAAAAAACAAAAATCCATAAACCTTTTCTCATATTTTCTTATATACTGTGACTTCAACTTGAACAGCTTTCGGGGCTGTTCCAGTATTGCCACTGTTGCCAGTTCCTACCCATTCAAATCTTTTCTCTTTTATTTCTTGATAAAGATTATCAGTAGCATTCCATAGTTTCTGGGCAAACTCTTTAAGTTTAACATCTTCAATTTTAGATCCATCACGTAGTTCAATCATAGGGATAACTCCGGATAGAAGGTAATTGGCAAGTGCGGTAACATTTTTTCCATTCAAATATTCGCCTGGAATCATTTTTTGCTGAATAGCATACTCTAATCTAGTACAAACTCTCCATCCATTTTCAGCGAATTGGTCTGTAGCAGTTTTAACTTCGTCACTAATCATCATACTCTTCAACTTTGCATATCCTTTTGCGATATAAGTCATTGCAGTAATAGCACCCCCGACTTTTCCTCCTCCTACAGATGTAGATCCAGCAGAAGCACTACTTCTGACAGAAGGCACATTAGGCACCGTTCCTCTTCCATATGTACTTGATGGGCTTTTTGCAAATTTTTCTAGGTCATCTTGCATTTGCCCTCCATCTTTAGCGTCGGATGCTTTAGGTACAACTGGCGGCACAAAAGACTGAAGCCATGTGATTCGTGTGCCGATTGTTGTATTACCATTTTCATCATGCCAATTAGCACGATTCTCATTATAATTTTTACAAAAATCGCTCAACCAACCTGAGCAATTAGCGAGGTTGAGTTCTCCTTGTCCGCTTCCGATTCCAGTTATAGTAGTGTGTGCTATTATTTGCTTGTTAACAGTGGTGTATGTGGTAGTAGTCTTTAACTCAACAAACAAAAATCTAGCTAATGCTTCGCTGGATTTTAAATACTCCATACCATCAACATCAATCCCATCTATCGGTCTATTGGAAGCATACTGATAGGGAGTAAGCTGAGGATATGATCTGGTTAAAGGATCAACGCTTAAAAATTTCCCAAGCCTCCCATCATAAATCCTCATTCCATAATCCTGCTGATCCCCCGTACCCTTCACCTCATCATCATTCTCCTTCCCATTAAACCCATACCTATAACTATTATTCTCCCCGCCACTACCACTTGTATTACCAGATGTGGTATTATTACCATCAGCAATATAGGCCACAAATTCGTCACTGCTACCACTCTCAAAACCATCTGTAAACTCAATCCACTTACTGGCTTTATATTCATCCGGTGTATTCAGATCCCTATCGTTTACAGTAAGTGTTTGGTTAACACTGGTACCATTAACCTGTTCGTTACCAGTACTCCAGCCACCATCTGTTTTGAAGCCACTGCGTTCGGGCATCAACATTCCAAACGGATAGTATTCACTTAAAAAACTAAACCCCACTCCCAAGCACCATCATTCCCGTTGCATCTGCACTTTCAATAACAATTTTTCCTTCCATCCCAACACCATAAATAAATAATATATAAGGCAGCTTAGGTTTTTTGTTGCACATCATTTCTATAACAACGCTGTTACTCTTTAAGTCTAAATCGTGCAGCTCGCTTTTGTATCGGGTATATTCACCCTTATCCTCATCTATAAACACTGCAACGGCATGCATACGTAATGCATTAAATCGTTTTCCTTTTCGTTTGGTCAGCTCCGTCAGAAATAGTTGCCTTAGTTCTATGTTTAATACACTTTTTTTAAAACTGTAACTGCTTTTAAAATCAACTATGGTCTTCAGAACATGCCGGTCATTTACTTCAAACCCCTGCAGCCAGTCTTTCGTCCACCATGTTTGCTCAAGCTCACTACCTTTCAATAGTCGGCTCTTCAGTCTGTTGTACAGTGTACCATCATAAAAATACCTCCGCTCTTCAGCAATCCCTTTTTGCACAGCAGCGGCTATCCTGTTTACAGTAACTATCTTATTACTGTTACGAACCAGCATTTTATTTACCGGTTTTGTTCCGCTCAGCTTTCTAAGGTAATTACCATATTGCCCTTTAACCAACTCATACCCTCCAGGTATCACACCTTTGTACTTCATATCCAAAAAATAGAAGCAAAAGATACAGATTTTACACTATTCCACAGCGTAGCTCTAGGGATACTATAGCGATGCTTCAGCGATACTCCGGGGATGCTGTAGCGACACCCCTTCGAATGCACTGCCTTTACCCTACGTAAAACCTTGCGCTACCCTTCGAACCTACTCCTGCTATGGCACTACCCATACACCCCCTCAGCCTATTCAGCCTCCATGTATGGTCAATTACAATCCCTCTGTAAACGCTTAGCTGCCCTACTTCCATTTTACACTACATACCGGGTGAACATGTACCGGCTATCTTTGCAGCCTATGAAAATACTCATGGTTTGCCTCGGTAATATCTGCAGAAGTCCGCTGGCTCAGGGTGTACTGGCACATAAAGCCAAACAAGCTGGTTTAAAATGGGAAGTCGACAGTGCCGGAACGGGTGATTGGCATATTGATGAACCTCCTCATCAACTGTCACAAAAAGTAGCAAAGCAGAATGGTGTTGATATTTCTCAGCAGAAAGCAAGACAGTTTAATAGAACAGATTTCATTGACTTCGATAAGATCTATGTGATGGATAACAGCAATTATAAAGATGTAAAACAAATGGCTGGCGAACTTTGGGATGAATCGAAAGTTGATCTTTTTCTGAATGAACTTTATCCCGGAAAGAACATGGATGTTCCAGACCCCTGGTATGGTGAAGAAGATGGATACCATAAAGTGTACGAAATGATCGAGAAGACTTGCGAGGCAATTGTGAGGCGTTATTCGTGAAGCGTGAATACTTTCCATTACAAATCTTCTAATATGTTTTTACAGCTTGCACATACCAAATTGGATGCTTACCAGACATCGAGAAAATTTGTACTTTCTTGCTACAAACTTTCTAAATCCATTCCATCCGAAGAAAAGTTTAACATGGTTCAGCAGTTACGAAGAGCCGCTTTGTCAGTTCACCTTAACTTCTCTGAAGGATGCTCTCGTAAATCTGAAGTAGAAAGAAAAAGATACTTTGAAATATCAAGAGGCTCTTTAGTATAAATTGACGCTATTTTTGATATTGCATTCGAATTGGAATACTTTACTAAAGAACAGCTATCAGATTCGGGAGAGCTGTTAATTAAAACTTTCCAAATTTTAAGCAAGATGATCTCAGCGTAACAAGCTGACGATTCACGATTCACCATTCACGATTCACCTTTTATGAAGCCGTCGTTACCACAAGGAACAAGAGATTTTAGTGCTGAAGTTGTACGTAAACGCAATTTCATTTTTAATACCATAAAGGCAGTTTTTGAGCTGTATGGATTTCAGCCATTGGAAACTCCGGCAATGGAAAACCTGGAAACCTTGATGGGGAAATATGGTGAAGAGGGTGACAAGCTGATTTTTAAGATACTCAACAACGGTCTGGATAATCCTGACAAAAGAGAAGCAGTAAAAACAGACTTTGAAAAACTACTGGAAGGCAAAAACGTAAAAGGACTCACTGAAAGAGCACTTCGTTATGACCTCACCATTCCATTTGCTCGTTTTGTAGCAATGAATCACAGTCAGCTGGCTATGCCTTTCAAAAGATACCAGATGCAGCCAGTGTGGAGAGCTGATCGTCCACAAAAAGGTAGATACCGTGAATTCTACCAGTGTGATGCTGACGTGGTAGGAAGCAACTCTCTCCTCAACGAAGTTGAACTGGCTAATATCTATGCAACTGTTTTTGACAAACTGGGAATTGGAGTAGAGATAAAGATCAACAGCAGGAAGATACTAACTGCACTTGCTGAAGTTTGTGGTGGTGCAGAGCAAATGATGAACATCACCATTGCTATCGACAAGTTAGATAAGATTGGCATTGATAAAGTAAAAGAAGAGCTGGCTCAAAGAGGACTGAATGAAAGCCAGGTATCAACCATAGAAAAATACCTTTCTATCAACGGAAGCAATGAAGAAAAGCTCGCTGCTTTGCAACAACTCATCGGTGATAATGAAAATGGAAACAAAGGCTTAAAAGAGTTAAAATATGTTCTGAACTATTCACCACTCACAACTCACGCCTCACCATTCACGCCTAACGACTTACGTCTCACCACTCACCACTCACCACTCACCATTGATTTCACTCTTGCCCGTGGCCTTAATTACTACACCGGTATCATCTTCGAAGTAAAAGCCAACAACGTACAAATGGGTAGCATTGGAGGTGGTGGAAGATATGATGACCTTACAGGCTTGTTTGGTGTTCCGAGCATTCCAGGTGTGGGTATCAGTTTTGGTGTCGATCGAATCTACGATGTAATGGAAGAGCTGAAATTGTTCCCGGAAACTGTTCAAACCGGAACAAAAGTACTTTTCTTTAATCTTGGTGAACAGGAAAGCAAGAAAGCCTATGAATTAATGCAGCAGCTGAGAAATAAGGGCATTGCAGCCGAACTCTACCATGAACAGGTAAAGTTTGACAAGCAGTTCAAATACGCTGATAAAAAATCCATTCCTTTTGCAGTGATGATCGGCAGTAAAGAACTTTCTGATGGCACCTGCAATGTAAAAAACCTTCAATCCGGTGAACAGCAGACACTTAATATGGATGAGTTACTGAACTTCAGCTTTTAAGCTTGGCACAGATTTAGAACTTTGCACCATAAAAGTTACATGAGGATCTTTTTAGCTGGTGCTGTATTAATGCTGTTAACAGCTTGCCATAGAAACAATACTCCTTCCAAAACCACCACTGAAGAAGCGAAGACTGAAGTGAAGACCACTCCTGCTGAAGAAACAGCCACTGTTGTTGTTTCAGGAGAAGGGAAGGTGGTAAATCCAGCCGTAAAAACAAAAACAGGAGCTAAAATCTATCCTGTAACAAGTGTACGTTCTTTTACTCCAGCTCAGAAACAGAATCTCATATATCGTTATAAAACTGTTCCTCCACGTGTGATAAATGTTCCTGAAAAGCTTGCGAAGAAAAATGCAAAAGGCACTTACTACGTTTTGAAAAATAAATTCTGGTATTGGAAGCAAGCTGATGGCTTCTTCTA
>JANPIB010000188.1:0-10667 GCA_031424775.1 Chitinophagales bacterium
TAATGAGCCAACTCCACATTGGGAAAGAAGTTTAAATTGTTTCTACAAATAGTTGCTAAACCATACATACTCCCCACATGAGCATTATACACCATATACTAGTACGAGACCACAGTCCACCTAAATTTACTAATTATAAACACATGTTAAATCTTAAACACATGAGAAAACCTTGCACACTATTCATCTTCTGTTTTGTTTGTTTGAACGCCACCAGCCAATTATCAAAAGGAACCTGGCTAATTGGAGGATCAGGAAACTTAAATTCATTTAATGAAGTTTATACTCTTCCAAACACTGCCAGCGGTACTGCAAAATATACAAGTCTTGAATTCTCTGCCTCTGTAGGATATTTTGTTCAAAGCAAATTATCTGCCGGAATTAGGACATCTTTTTCGTCTTTAAAAGGAGAAAGTTCAGGAGGTGGAGCTGCAAACTGGTACCGATTAGCCGCTGGACCTTATGTCCGTTACTACTTTTTAGATGAAGACAAACAATTTAATCTTTTGGGAGATTTAAGTTATCAAGTAGGGACTAATAAAGAAAACGGAGGAGTACCAGCCAGAGGAAAATTCAATACATTTTCTGCGATGGCTGGTATAGAGGTTTTTTTCAATAGTTCAGTTGGTTTGGAGTTTCTAATTGGTTACAGAAATCAGATTACATCTCTTGAAAACTCTCCTAGTGCATTTAACAGTAACAGAAAGGGTCTTCAGCTTGCAATAGGCCTCTCATTTCATTTAGAAAAATAAATTATCATGAAAAAAATATTCTTGTTGTTTTTGTTTGTAAAATCATTTAACGTCTTTTCCCAACCTTCAATAAGTCCTTCCCTAACAAATGAGTACTACCCTGATGTGGAATATACTTTCACTGCCACAATTACAAAAAGTTTTTCAAGTATTACTGGTGAAGGTGGCTGCTATGTTACTCAACAACCTAGTACACCTGTTGGAACAACTTTCACATTTAAAGGTAAATTTGCTGACCTAAATCAAAAGCAGACTTTTAAAGTATTTCATCCAGATAATACTTTTACTCTTTTCGAATTTAAAAGAATTAAATCTCTATTCTATGGTGCTTGTACCATATTAGCACCTAATGTAAGCTCCGTTTCTCCTACCAGATGCCAATCAGTTAATATTCCAATTAGCTTTAGCAATCTACAATGGAAAACTCAATTTGAAACCCCAGCTCTTTGCTTTGGAAGTATTACCACATACGAATATCAATTGCCTGTTAATTGGAGTTTAAATAGTCAAACATCTACAGGTAGTAATTGGATTAGTGGTGATAATAATGAAACTATTATTACTGATGGGGCAAGTGGTAACAATGGGTAAATCTACATAAGACCAATAAACACCTGTGCCAATAACTTGTCTTCAACCGTGGTAACCACTCAAATTCCCATAACTCGTCCAAGACCAACCATGACAGTTACAGGTACAAGAACTATCTGTTCAGGTACATCAAACAATTTTTCAATCACAGGTTTGCCATCAGGTGCAAGCATTTGCTGGTCTTTGAGTTCACCTTCAGGTGCAGCAACAGTGTCTTCTAACCCTTATTGTGGTAACACACTAACGGTAGGATACAATTCCGTTGGGATTTCTACTATTACTCCTACTGTTACTGATTGCATAGAAACATATTCATTAGGTGCTACCCAAATAGTTACAGGAATACCGGCGGTTGACAAGTTCATCGTGTATGGAAATAGCTTCGATTATACAGTGAACGGACCTAATACCAACTACACTGTTTGTCCAAGTGAAAATCTCACGATCTACCCTAACATACCTGTTGATCCTGCTAATATTCTTGAGCATTCATGGGAGTATGTTTCTGGTACGTTCAATTTATTTAGTGGTGGTAATTATTACGGTGCTTATGTAAACAGCTTCTTCAGTAGGTGCAACATTACAGCTTCGCTATCGCTATAGAAATGATTGCGGATGGAGCAACTATGATTATGTAAACTTTACCAACATGAATTGTGATGGTGGAGAAGAGCCATACAGAATGGCTGGTGGTTCAGACTTTGATTTTACAGTTTCTCCTAATCCTGCAAAAAATACGGCTACATTAATTACTACGGGAATATCGTTGAATTATGAAGTCAGGGTTTTTGAGCTATTAACATCTAAGCTGGTGAAATTTATGAGGTATGATAAAGGTCAATCTCAAGTAAAATTGCACATAGCCGATCTTAAAGCCGGAACTTATGTGGTACAAGTAATTAGTGGCAGTAAAACAAAGACGAAACAATTAATGATAACTAAATAATGAATGTTTATGCCAGCCTTATTGGGCTGGCATTTCATCATCTTTCTTCTGCAGGTTCAACCACAACTCCTGCAATACAGGATCAACTTTAGTATCATTTTGAACAGACTGATCAATGAGCTTTTTAGTATTCTTAATCCGTTTATTCGTTAAAGGATGTGTATTTAAAAAATCAGGTGTACCTAATGTATCTGCTTCTTTCAATCTTGTGAACATTCTTAGCATACCCTTCATATCAACTTTATTTTTTCGCATCACCTCTAGCCCTTTTTCATCAGCTTCGTTTTCAAGACTTCTGGAATACGACAAGCCCCTCAGTTTATCTGCATTCAGTAGTAGAATACCGCCAATCTGCGAAACATCCATAAAAAAGATCAGGAAAAGTTTAGTCGAAGCTTCCTTAAGGATCGATCTGGTTGTATGTCGTTCATTAATATGGGAAGATTCATGTCCAAGTAAAGCAACCAATTCATCATAGTGCTGCATCTTATCGAGCAAGCCTGTGTAGATCACAATATTACCACCCGGTATGGCGTAAGCATTCACTTCCCTCTTCCTGAGTACAGTTACCTTGATCTTGTACTTTTCACTCAGTTGAAGTCTATCAGCAAAGGTTTGGATAGTGGCTGTTCTTCTTTCATCAACTAAGGATTGAGGAACAGTAGCATTGAACATTTGATCACCTAATTGTTTTTCATATTCAGGCTTTATCAATCGCAAACCAACACTTGCCACGATTGAACTGAATAAAATATTCAATAACAATATTCCTGTGATAACAGCTATTGTAAGTACCAGAACTTTCCCACCAGGTTTTAGAAAAGGTTTCTTCTCTGCTTTGCGAATTTTAGGTAACAGCGAATGATCGTCTTCTAATATCAACTTAATATCCTCACTATGTTTAAAGTGAACGGTAACCATATCACCTTCATTAGTAAAATGAGAAAGTTGCTTTAAAAGAATTGAGCTTATGAAAGCACTTGTATGCACATCATACATCTGAACTGCCTCCTGGTACAGCAGTATCTTAACTTCCTGTGGTGTATCGTAAGCAGTTTTGCGGTATAGAGCAATTGCATCGGTCATTGATCAAACTTACTTAGGCTTTTTATTATTCACCAGCATCCATTTGGCAGTTTCGTAGAATCCTGAAACCATCACCGAAGTCTTTTGTTTTATTTCTGTTTGCTGTTGCTTGGTCCAATTAGCTGTATTGGAGTTGAGTGGATACAATGCTTCTTCAGGAAATCTCAGGCTCTTCATGTAATAAAAAGAATCTGTTACCCAACCGATCTTCTCCTCATCATGATAGATTACAAAAGCGGCATTATTTTTCTTTTGTGGATCAAGTAGGTTTCTTCCAAGCGTTGTATTGGTGTATGGCTGATGCACCAATCCGGCAATAGTTGGCAGCACATCGATCTGGGAAACAACTTCTGTTCTTTGTTGAGGGAGTAGCAATGAAGGTGCATAAAGGAGTAAAGGAACATGCTCATCACTAAGTCGCTGATCGGTCCAAACATTTGGATAAACACTTCTTGCATTCCCCGCAATTCCATGATCACCTACAAAAACGAAAATAGTGTTATGGAAGTAAGATTGTTTCTTAGCTGTCTCAATAAAATTCTGAAACGAATAATCAAAGTAACGCATAGCATTATATTCTTCTGACGATAAAAAACCGTACTTCAATAACGTATCCTTAGGTAATTCTTTTCGCTGAAAATCTTTATCCGTTTCAGGAATGGTATAAGGACGATGGTTTCCAGCTGTTTGAATAATAGCAAAAAATGGTTTCTGTTCTGTGGTGAAAACCTTGTTGGCTTCAAGAAAAAGATCTTTATCACTCAGACCCCACACATTCACTTTTGGTGATTTAAAGCTTCCTTCTTCATGTATCTGAACATCCTTAATGTTTCCAATCAATCCACGATAATTATTGAACTCACTACTTCCACCAATAAAATAATGCTTGTTGTAATCTTCAAAATTGTTGATGATGGTATGTTGATCTAGCGACTCCTCATTCCTTGTAGAAAATTTAGACATCTGCACATCAGGAATTCCTGTTAGTGTTGCAAACATTCCTCTTGCCGTAGCAAAATGTGGAGTAAAGCATCGGTTAAAGAAGATACCATCTTTCGTCATCTGGTTAAAGTAAGGAGTTGCGTTTAGCGTATTACCGCTCATGCTGGTCTTATACATGCTGAACGATTCACAAACTACCAAAACGATGTTGGGTTTGCTTTCTAATGAACCACTTCCGGGAAAGATTGACCGGCTATATCCATCTGCATTCTTATTGTCAAGTTGCAGAAAATCATTTATCAGTGGATAGTAATCTTTCACTTTAAGATCTGTCATCTGAGGCTGACGAAAACGAAGCGTAGTAAAAAAGTTCTGCAACGGATTTAATGCCAGGTAAGCCTTGAAGTTATCTCTCAATATAAATGCATCATCTCTTTTTAAAGGTTTGAAAGAGAAACTTCCGTAAATACCCAAAGCCATAAAAAAGGTAACCATCAGGTACCAGTTTCGGCGATAGTCTATTTCTTTATGACTATTATTTTTTTCAACACGCTGATGTGTTCTGTTATACATTTTAAAAAAAGTATAACCAACAATCACTAGTCCAAGCATCATCCAGAACAATGGATACGATTCCCACAACATTTCAGCCGAGATTTTTGCATCTTCTGCAAAATTCAAAGCACTTGCGTTAAGCCTTGTACTAACGTAAGCAAAGTGTCCGTAATCAGCTCCGAAGAAAAAGATCACAACAAAAGTTGATACAGCCAGGTAAGCAGTCCAAACCTTCTTGGCTGTGTCAGAACTGTAAGGTGAGAACTTTGGAACAAAGCTGAAAAGAACGATTGGCAGAAGCAAAAAACAAATCCAGCGAATATCAAAAGCAACACCAAGAGCAAAAGATGGAAGTGCATCGAGGATGCCAACTGAATCAGGATGAAATGCTATGTAAGTTGATAACCTGAAAATTGTAAATACTAAAAGCATGATGAAGAACAACTTCACCACCCATTGAATCGTCTTTGGTACTTTCCACCTGATCAGCATTATTTCTTCTTTTTATTATTCAGCAAAAGATACCTTGATGACTCATAAAATGCACTAGTTATCGTTTTGTAGTGGTTCAACATATTTCTGTCGGCCACCACGGGTTGGTTGCTGTTGAGGTACGTAATAGATTCTTTTCCAGAGTTGAGTTTGTAGTTGTAATAATATAAACTGTCAATAACTCCTATCTGTCTCACATCAGGATCCATTATGAATGCATATTTAGGTTGATTAGCAGATGTAAGATCAACTCCCAAACTTGTATTCGAATATGGAATACCGCAAATTGCTGCTATGGTAGGCATGATATCCAACTGAGATGCTGGAATATTATATCGTTGTGGCTGCAACGCTTTTGGATAATAAAACAGCAACGGAACATGCACTGTAGTCAGACCCTGCTCAGTCCATGACCTCGGAAACATGTTTCCCGCATCACCTCTTATTCCATGATCACCTACAAACACAAACAAAGTATTCTCGAAGTACTTTTCTTTCGCTGCTGCTTCCATAAACTTATAGAAAGTGAAATCGGTATACCGAAAAGCATTGTATTCATCAGCTGAAGCAAATCCATATTTCACAAGTGAATCCTGTGAGATGTTTTTCTTCTTAAACTCGTTCTTATCTTCTTCAGGAATAGTATATGGACGATGATTTCCTGCCGTCTGTATCACAGCAAAAAATGGTTTCTCCTGTTTAGCCAGCACCTCATTTGCTTCTAAAAACAAATTCTTATCGCTAATACCCCAAACATCAATCTTCGGTGCTTTATAATCTTCTTCTTCGTACAGGTGTAACCCTTCAATGTTATTGGTGAGTAACCCTCTTATGTTTGCCCAGCTGGTACTTCCACCAAGAAAATAGAATTTCTCTTTGTCCTTAAAATCGTTGATGATGGTTCTCTGATCAACTGCTGCAGGATTTCGGCTGGCAGTTTTCGTTAACGACACATCAGGAACTGAAGTAACCGTAGCCCAAACACCTCGTGCCGTCCCGTATAAAGGAGTGAAACATTTTTCGTAAAACAATCCTTTCTTAGTCAACTCAGCAAAGTATGGAGTAGTGTTCAGAGGATTACCATACATAGAGCTCTTATAACCACTGAAAGACTCACAGATCACAATAACAACATTCTGTGGAGCCTGACTAACTGGCTTAGCAGCAAAATTCCTTTCGAATGAAAAGCTGTTGCCATCAGGCTTATCCACTTTCAAATACTCACTCATCCAACCATAAACTTCCCTCAGTTTTTTCGCATCATAAGTAGAATGCCTGAACTGAAGTGAGCTGAAGAATGATTGAAAGGGATTCAAAGCAAGGTTCGCTTCATAATCATTACCCAAACCAAAAGCATCACTCCAGCGTAAAGGATATTGTCCTACCCTGCCAAAAATTCCAATCGCCAGCAGAAGAAAAAAGCTAATTCCCCACCAAATTTTAGAACGCCTTGTTGCAACCGTGGGTTTTGATAACACATGATTATAAGTTGACTTAACGATCAAAATAAGCAAAGCAGATCCACCTAAAATCCCTACGATCATCCAGATAACTGGATAGCTCTGCCACATCATCTTAAAAGATATACCGGCATCTTCTAAGTAATTAAGCAGGTTAGCATTCATCCTTTGAGATAGATATGCATAGTTGGTGAAATCAATTAGGTAGAAAAAGATAAACGTTAGGATGAAGACCGTCCACAGTGTTAAAGCCACTCTCCTTCCTGTTTTTTTATTCAGGGGATGCAGGAAACCAAGGCTGCCAATCAGGAATAAAATCAGTGATACGATAGAAATGATCCTGAGGTCATACCTCATACCTAAAATAAAAGTGGGTATTAGTTGAGAAAAGCTGAAGCCCTGGGTTGGAAAAAACACAGTGATCATCAGCCGCAATACAGACATTATCAAAAGGAAAATTATCCCTGTAAGAAAAATCCATTGTATGTATCTTGGCACTTTCAATTTCTGCATGGGGGAGCCAAAGGTAACAAATTGATAACCTGATAAAGTTTCCCCTCCTCCTGATAAGCAATCTTTATTATGTTAATTGCCTTTTTGAAAGACGGCTTACTGAATACGATCGTAGAATTCGACCGATGGTTACTCATCAAAATCAACAACGATTGGTCTAATTCCGTTTTTGATTCCATTTTCCCGGTTTACCGCCATTCAGATGTTTGGATACCGCTCTATTTCTTCCTTTTCATTTTCATGATCTTAAATTTTGGGTGGAGATCAATCTTCTGGATGTTGTTCCTTGGTGTAACCGCAGGAATTTGTGACCAAATCAGCAGCGGTCTAATTAAAGATATGGTCGGTCGGATAAGACCTTGTGGCGATCCATCTATGGTGGAACATATCCATTTGCTCCTAAACCGTTGTCCCACAAGCGGCAGCTTCACCTCTTCCCATGCCACAAATCATTTTGGCGTTGCCATGTTCATCTACTTAACAATGAAAGATGTGTTCGGCAAAAATGGAAAGGTTTTCTTTCTATGGGCTGCAACTATCTGCTACGGACAGGTATATGTTGGTGTTCACTATCCTTTAGATGTGATTGGAGGAGGAATTTTGGGTTGTGGAATTGGATATGCTATGGCATTGATATTCAAGTCTCAGCCGGTGCTTAGCTATACTCGAACTAAAGATTGGCGTTGACGCACAAATCAGTAAGTTGCTTAGCGATGGATTTAACTTCTGCAAGCCCGGTAGGCTTCACTATATAAGTATGAGCTCCCATTTCCATGCACTTTTTTTGATAAACAACTGAGTTTGAAGTACTCCAAACCACTTTTATAGTTTTATCATACCGAGGGTCTTCTTTCAACTTCCCTAAAATCTCAGCACCACTCAATTCAGGTAAATTATAGTCCAATACAACCAGGCATGGCAGCTGATCGTCTGGCACCTTTTTTAAAATATCTACCGCCTTGCTTCCGGTTGTGGCTGTAATAAAATGCATTCTTTCATCTTCCGCTTTCATCATTTCTACAAGCATTTCCTGGTCATCTTCGTCATCTTCAGCCAGAAATACAGTAAAACGTGAATTAATATGTAAGTGTCTGCTCAATTACCTGATTTTTAATTCCTTTCGAAGGTAGTCTTTCTTTTGGATTAAGTGTCACCAGCCGGTAAAGTGAGGATTTTAAGTAGAAATTTTACCACGATTAGCACGCTATTTGAAGAATTACTCGATTCCAATTTATAAAAGCCCCGATTTAAAACCTCTAACACCTCGAGAAATGGCTACAAAACGTGGTAAAACCAACGGAACTGTAAAACCAGATATTACCCCTATTTCACCTGAAATAGCAAAATCCTTAGCACCCATGGAAAAAATTATCCCAGATTTTCCCCAAAACGGGGAGTCGTTCTCACCTACCAGCAGGAACGGTGAAACTAGTTTAGATATGAAAGAGCTGTTAAGGGTTCTTTCAGAAGTAAAAAATGGAAATTTTGGTGTTCGGATGCCTATTGATCAGGTTGGCTTTGAAGGCAAGATCTGCGATACCATGAACGAGATCATTACCATGAACGAGATCCTGATGACGGAATTAACCCGTGCAGGACAGACGATTGGTAAAAAAGGAAACCTTACTCACCGTATTGAACTTCCAAGGCATGCACGTGGTGCCTGGAGTGTAAGTGCTGATGCGGTAAACAGTCTTATATCAGATCTGGTACACCCTACCATTGAAATTGCACACGTAATTGGCTCTGTGGCAAAAGGAAACCTTAGCCAGGAGATGCCTTTGCAAATTGGCGATCACGTTTTACAAGGTGAGTTCCAAAGAATTGCCCGTGAGGTGAACGATATGGTGAAGCAGTTGAACCTCTTCTCTATGGAGGTAACCCGTGTGGCTCGTGAGGTAGGATCTGAAGGTAAACTTGGAGGTCAGGCTCGTGTAAAAGGTGTAGCAGGTGTATGGAAAGATTTAACTGACTCAGTAAACCAGATGGCTGGAAACCTAACAGCCCAGGTTCGTAATATCGCCGAGGTAACAACAGCCGTTGCTAACGGAAACCTATCAAAGAAAATCACCGTGGATGTACAGGGAGAAATTCTTGAGTTGAAAAACACGATCAATACGATGGTGGATCAGCTCAACTCCTTCTCATCAGAGGTAACCCGTGTGGCTCGTGAGGTTGGTACGGAAGGTAAACTTGGTGGACAAGCCGAAGTACCTGGAGTTGCCGGTACCTGGAAAGATTTGACTGACTCGGTAAACCAAATGGCATCTAACCTTACCGGTCAGGTTCGTAACATCGCTGAGGTAACAACAGCGGTAGCAAGAGGTGACTTGAGTAGAAAGATCACGGTGGACGTAAAAGGTGAGATCCTTGAGTTGAAAAACACGATCAATACAATGGTGGATCAGCTTAACTCATTCTCTGCCGAGGTAACTCGTGTGGCTCGTGAGGTTGGTACAGAAGGAAAGCTTGGTGGTCAGGCTACCGTAAAAGGAGTTGGTGGTGTATGGAAAGATTTGACTGACTCAGTAAACCAGATGGCTGGTAACCTTACAGCACAGGTTCGTAACATCGCCGACGTAACAACAGCGGTGGCAAAAGGTGACTTGAGTAGAAAGATTACGGTGGATGTAAAAGGTGAGATCCTTGACTTGAAGAATACGATCAACACGATGGTGGATCAGCTTAACTCATTCGCTTCCGAGGTAACAAGGGTGGCTCTTGAGGTAGGTACAGAAGGAAAGCTTGGTGGTCAGGCAAAAGTGCAGGGTGTTGGTGGTACATGGAAAGATTTGACTGACTCAGTAAATAATATGGCAGGTAACCTTACAGCCCAGGTTCGTAACATCGCTGAGGTGACTACGGCTGTGGCAAATGGTGACTTGTCGAAAAAGATCACGGTAAACGTACAAGGTGAGATCCTTGAGCTGAAAAACACGATCAACACGATGGTGGATCAGCTGAACTCATTTGCATCTGAGGTAACGAGGGTGGCTCTTGAGGTAGGTACAGAAGGTAAACTTGGTGGACAGGCAAAAGTGCAGGACGTAGGTGGTACATGGAAAGATTTGACCGACTCTGTAAACCAGATGGCATCTAACCTTACAGCCCAGGTACGTAACATCGCAAACGTAACAACAGCCGTGGCAAAAGGTGATCTTTCAAGAAAGATTACGGTGGACGTTCGTGGTGAGATCCTGGAGTTGAAGAATACGATCAACACGATGGTGGATCAGTTGAATGCCTTCGGTTCTGAGGTATTCCGTGTGGCTCGAGAGGTGGGTTCAGAAGGTAAACTCGGTGGTCAGGCAGATGTACCAGGTGTGGAAG
>JANPIB010000189.1:0-22896 GCA_031424775.1 Chitinophagales bacterium
TTCCATCTGAACAACCGGGAGCTACAAAAGAGCTAGCCTTGTTGCGTGAAGGGGATAGGAGAGTAGACATTCTTAGCTCTTCTCCGGCATTATTATTAGAAGTGGGAGGTAGCAGCACTACTTTTCTGAGACCTGTAGAAATTACCAATGTTCAGGAAGATCCTTTAGACAGCCATGTGATCTTCACCAACACCGGTGCAAGTGAACTGCTAAAGTGGTGGTCTCTTGAGGTAACTGATAAAAGTGGTATTACACAAACCTTCGGACCTTTTGCAAGAGATATCATTACTATTCCAGGAAACACGATATTGGGAAGTAATAACTCAGGTACATACCAGGTTACTATGCTTGGGCAAACAAATAGCGGAGCTAGTGTAAGAAAGCAAAGTACAGTAAGCTTGGTTAAAGCAGCTGAGGGAAAGCAATCAGGTATGCGTTACAGTATTCTTTTTGGTTTCAATAAAGCGAAGTCAATTGAAGCATATGAAACTTTCTTATCAAAAATAGTAGCACCGCTGATACCTGAAAATGGAACAGTGATCATTCATGGTCATACTGACATTATTGGTGAAGAAGCGTATAACACTACTTTATCTGCTGAAAGAGCTATTCAAAGTCAGAAAGTATTAGAAGCAGCCATCCTTAAAGCAGGAAAGAAAGGTGTTAAGTTTGAGTCTTATGGATTTGGAGAAGACACCAAATTGGCACCTTTTGAAAACAGGTTTCCTGAAGAACGATTTTATAATCGTACGGTGATCATTGATATCATCCCTGCGGTACAATAAAAACTTTATTAATGCTGCCGAAGCCCACAAGGCTTCGGCAGTTTTTTTTTGCTAAGTGTGAATTCTGTAAATTTTAGTACAGTTTGTGTAACTGCTTTGCTTTTATAAAAGTCACCTTTAGTTTATAACCATAATTCAAAACTCAAAATGAGAATTACATCTAATCGATTTAAGTTAATCGGAATTTTCACAATCGCCTTTCTTTTAACGCTTACTGCCTGCAGCAGAAAATATGCTTTCCAGCCTTCATCAATTGAACCAGCAGCAAGAGGCAATGTTAAGGTGAAGAAAGATGGTAATAATAATTACTTTATCAAAGTTGCTATAGATAATCTTGCAGAGGTTAAACGATTACAACCTGCAAAAGAAGCATACGTAGTATGGATGGTAGGTGATGATCAGGCTACAAAGAATATTGGTCGGATCAATAGTTCATCCTCTATGATATCTTCAAAGCTGAAAGCAACTTTTCAAACGGTATCCTCAACCAGGCCTCATCGCATATTCGTTACAGCAGAAGATGATGCAGGAGCAACTACTCCAGGATCAATGATGATCCTTTCTACAGATTCGTTCTGAGTATGAAAAGCATCTATCGGTCTGGCTAGTTTGTTAGATTAGAACTACACCGGTGCCAATAAAAGGGTTGTTTTAGAAGCATACGCTATTCCTGTCAAGGTTTTTATCAACCCTGCCTCAGAGGCTGCTTTAACTAATACAATTCGGAAAATTGTAGAATATTGGCAGGAGTGTATTGCACCTGCTGAGTATGAATAAAATAGAAAAACTTGTCTTTGTTAAATTGCCCCTTTAGGCTTATCTCATTTGCAATTCGTGCAACATTATCCTTTTAAGTAAATTAAGCTACCTTCCGCTTTGTACTTTAAAGGATACCCCATGAATAGCAATGGACCAGTGATTATTATAGAAGATGACCAAGACGACCAATTACTTTTAGGCGAAGTATTTGAAAAATTAGGATACCCTAATGAACCGATCTTTTTTAAAGATGGCGAAACCGCACTTGCTTTCCTGGATTCCACAGACGTTATACCTTTTTTGATACTCTCAGATATCAACCTGCCGAAACTCGATGGTTTTGCCTTGCGAAGCAAAATAAAAATGGACGCAAAACTCCAGTTGAAGTGTATTCCATATTTATTCTTTTCAACAGCATCGTCTCAAAGAACTGTTGTAGATGCTTATAGCTTGTCAGTTCAGGGCTTTTTCATAAAGCAGAACAAGATGGACGAGTTGGAAAGGACCATCGTGGTTATTATGGAATATTGGAAAAGATGTGTGTCTCCTAATAACTTCTAGCTTAGCAAACCAGGTATCATTTTACTTGCAGCATTCAGTTTTTTAAGCATGTAATGCTTAATGCTTTATGCTGGAAGAAATACATTGAAAGTTGACCCTTCATCTGGAGTACTTTGTACCCTTACAAATCCATTATGGGTTTCCAGTACTTTTCTAACGATAGTAAGCCCAAGACCGGTTCCACTGTATTCAGATTTTCCATGTAAGCGTGCAAACATTTGGAATATTCTGTCTGCATATTCAGGGTTAAAGCCAATACCATTATCTTTTACGCTGATTAGATTGTAAGGTTTTCCATCTTCACTTATTAATTGATGCGAAATATCAATTTGCGGACTAATATTCTTCTTGCTATACTTTAAAGCATTACTTATTAAGTTTTGAAACAATTGTTGTAGGGGTCTTGTGTAACCTTTTACAACAGGAAGGTTTGCAATATTCAGAACTGCTTTTTTCTCGGAAATAGCCAGTTCCAGGTCTTCAAGTACCTGCTCCATTTTTTCATTCAGATCCACACTTTCCATTTCAAGTGGTTGCTGACTTACATGAGAGTACAATAGCAAATCATCAATCAGGTTACCCATTCGTTCTGTGGCATTTTCAATTCTTTCAAAGGATGTTTCCTGCTCTTCCTGTAAATGCGTACTAAGTTGCATTTTTAATTTACTGGTGAAGTAGAGGATCTTTCTTAGAGGCTCTTTCAGATCATGTGAAGCTGCATAAGCAAACTCCTCGAGATATTGATTTGAACGTTGTAATTCTTTATTTATGTTGTGCAATCTTTTGTTTGCATGGGCAAGTTCTGCTGTACGTACTTCCACGAGGTTTTCAATCTCCTGTAGGGTATTTACTTTTTCAGTAATGTCAAGCACAGAACCAATAAATCGAACAGGTTTGTCCTCACTGTTAAAATAAACTTTGCCCTTCGCTCTGATCCATCTGATGATTCCATCCTCCGCTCCTACAGTACGATATTCAACATCATAATCGCCATTCGTGAGTGATTTATTAAAGCACCCATTAATAGCTACTAATATTCGATCTCTATCGTCTGGGTGAAGTCCTTCGGCAAAATCTTTCTCGTAAGTAACAGCATTTTGATGAGTGATTCCAAAAAGGATACGACAGCGACTATCCCAATCCAGGATTCCTTTTTCAAGATCCATATCAAATGTACCTAGCTCAGCTGCTTCTTTGGAAAGCCTCACTTTTTCAAGTGCAGTTGCTACTTGTAGTCTTGCTTCTACAAGTTCTGTTACATTATGCGAAATAGTAAATACTCCTGTAGGTATAGTACTGCTTTTTTCATAATAAGGTTGGTAAACTAAATTAAAATAATGATCAACTTGCTTTCCCTCAATAATCGAACGAACAAGAACTTCGTCAGCTAAATGGGGTTCCCCACTTTTAAGTACCTGGTTAATGATTTCAATATAGCCCTGGTCTTGCAACTCAGGTAAAGTTTCAAATATTGGTTTACCCAAAATTTCAGGACCTTTTCCCCAAATTTGAAACGCTTCTTGATTTGCAAGTTCAAGTACATGATCATCTCCAATTACTAATGCAACTACCATTGGTGCATGCATAAATAATTGAAAAGCTTTTTCAATGCCCTCAATTTGAACTTCTCTTTTTTCTGCTTTTATCTGTTCCGTAATGTCTTCTGCTGTATGCATAATACAGGAAACGGTTCTTTCAGCAGAAAACACTGGTCTATTACTTACCTCCCAATACTTTTCTGTAAAACTACCATCCTCATTTTGCAGATCATACCGTTGAAGTGGTAAAAAATGTGGCGCCTTATTTTGTAAAACGTGTTGAAATGATAGGAGTAGATCGGTATCTCCTTTATGATCTGGATCTTCTTCATTACCAGGAAAGGCTTCAAATATGCCTTTGCCAATTAAGGTTCTGTTTGAATATCCCGAGGTGATAAGGTATGATGGCGTTGCTGCTAAAATGGTAAACTTCGGAGCATCATTCAGCAACAAAATACAATTGCCGGGCATAGCCTCAAAGAGAGAAGTAAGTGAAACTAATGAATTGAATTCCGAAGTGTCAGTGGTCATAAACGTATAGATGAAGATAATATATTAATCATTTTTCCTACCACGATTTCACGGATATATCTTCTCTAAGCAGCTGTAGTTTATGGCTATTTATCTTTATTCATGAACAGCGATTTGATTTTAGGAACTAATTAGTTTTCCTGAAATACTTGTTTTAAAAGACCGTTTACCTCCTCTTTGAATTTATTGACATCTCCCGGTTTAATAATATAGGGAATCTGGTACTTCTTAAAATAATTCACGTCCAGCTCAAAACTGGAAGTAGTGATAACTGCAATAGGAATTCGTGCAAACATTTTATCTGCCTGAATGCAAACAAAAGTTTCCTTACCGTTCAGCTTTGACATATTAATGTCAAGTAAGATCATATCAGGAAGACGATTTGTAAGCTTCGCTTGTTCAAGAAAGTCAAGTGCTTTCGCACCGTCTTGCATTTTCACGATCTTAATATTAAACTCCGTGTGGTATAAAACGTGATCTAAGAGTTCTATATTTTCGGTGTCATCCTCTATGTATAGAACGTATTTTTTGTCGCTTGGAACAACCTGCATAATAGACGGTCTTCTGATTTGTAAATATCCAAGCGGCAGACAAGGAGTAGATAATGCGGCGAAAATACACACTTCGATATTGTGTATTGTGAATCAATTTAAAATAAAATGAATTTAACTTGAATATTGCATAATGGGCATTGAAACGTTAAGTAGATATATAACCTAACCGTACCACCTAACACTTGCTATTTTATAAGATGCCCTTCAGAGGTCAAGCTCACTTTTTTTACTAAACATTTGTAATTGAAATACATAGCATCAAAAATTTGTTCTGGAATATTTGATCTGATGTTAGCAACTTCGTTTTAATAAATTATTGCATCAACAGCAGCAGTAGAAAACATCAACATCCTTAAATTCGCTTCATGCATACGATCAAACCTTCAGATATTATTTCAACTAACCTTCACCTCAAAAAAGGTGAACTGGAAGTTTTGGCATTGATGGCTGCTAAAGGAGTTACTATTAGAGAGATCAAAGATGCAGTTCAGGCAATGAAAACTACAGATATGAATATTATTGCTACTGTTCTCGCAAATAAAAACAATTAGACTGCAATTGATCCGAAAATCTGGAAAAGGATTATGAATTACCGCAGCTTTTTAAAAAGCGGGTAGAAGTATATTAAACATTGCACCTTCTCCTTCATTGCCATTAGCAGTAATAATCCCTCGATGTAAATCGATGATCTTCTTTACTATAGCAAGTCCAATTCCTGTTCCCTCGTATTTATCTTTAGTGTGCAGACGTTGGAATAATTCAAATATTTTTTGAGCATATTCCTCTTTAAAACCAATACCATTATCAGAATAAGTTATCTGGTTGTATTTCACACCTTCATAATCTGTTTCTGTGCAATTGATATTGATTACAGGAGCAACATTCGGTCTTGAAAACTTGAGTGAATTACTAATCAGGTTCTGGAAAACCTGACCTAATTGCAATTCAACCCCATTAATGGTTGGTAATGCACCAATTGTTATTATTGCATTTTTTTCTTTGATTGCTATTTCCAGGTCAATCAATATTTGATTTAAAATCGAGTTTAAGTTTACAGCCTGAAAAGAAGTATCACCTTGTGATAATCTTGAGAAAGTTAAAAGATCTTCTATCAAAATGCTCATTCGGCTTGAAGAATCCAGTATGTAATTCATATACTTCTTAATAGAAGCATCATCTGTTTCTTCTAATCGCTCACTAAGCATGTTACCAAAAATGGAAATTTTTCTAAGGGGCTCTTTAAGATCATGACTGGCAACACTGGTAAATTGCAGCAATTCGTAATTGATCTTCTCTAATTCTGCAGTACGTTCTTTTACTTTTTCTTCCAGCATTTCCTTTTCCCGCTGCTCCGTAGTTAGTAGCATCTCTTGCAGACGCTTTTCCTCAGTAGTATCTCTGGCTTCTATTACAGTTCCTATTGGCACACCATTATCTATTATAGGGCTTGCTGTAAAAGCAACCGGATAGAAATGTCCTTTTTTATGAATAAAAACTTCCTCACCTTTTGTTTCCATTTTAGTAGGCAGTGCCCTGTCAATAGCACATTCTTCTATAGGAAAGTGAGTGCCGTTAGGCCTAGTGTGATGAACATAATAGTGTAAAGGCTTATCCTGAACTTCTTCTATCTTATATCCAGTCATTGCTTCAGCCGCAGGATTCATAAAAGTGCAGTATTGCCGGCTATCCATCATAAACAACGCCTGTTGAGTATTGTTGGTTATGGTACTGATTAACACATTTTGGCTTTCTAATTTTTTCTCAGCAAGTTTCCTGTCAGTAATATCCATTGTTGAACCTGCGTATCCATTAAATTTTCCCTGCGTATCATAATAAGGCGTTCCATTAGCATGACACCAGCGAGTCTCACCGTTCTTATTTATGATCCTGAATTCAACATTCGCAAGTCGTCTGTTTTCGAAAGCCTCCATAAATTCTGCTCTTACTCTTTGTGCATCTTCTGTATGTACAGGTGGCAGCATGGAATTTTTCAGAAGATCGTCTTGGGATAAACCGGTCCAGTCCAACCAGGTTTGATTAATATAGATTAGCTGACCTTCCTTATTCAACATCCATAACGCCACAGGAGAAACATTGGCAATGATCTCACTAAACTCTTCCGATTTAACCAGTGCTTCTTCTCTTGCTTTTTCCGAAGAAATATCTTTTATCACAGCAAGAATGTGCGGCTTTTCTTTGAAGATAAAATCCGTACACATCATGCTAACGTCAAAGGTACTTCCGTCTATTCGCTTCATCACCGCAGCATTATCATACCTTCTGCCTGAATATACGATTTCCTTTATGCCATAAAAGTGATTTTCGTTTTTCATAATATCAGCACCAGAGAATCCAACAAGTTCTTCGTTAATGTATCCAAGCATTTTTTTCGCTGCAGGATTGGCCTCAACTATTACTCCTTCCTGGTTAAAAATGAGAATGGCATCAAATGTTGAATTAAATATGCTGTAGTATTGATTCTTCTGCTCTCGCAGCACCTGTTCTATTCGTTTCTTCTGTTCAAAAACTTTGGCATTACCCATTGCAATGGCAGCTTGCAACGCAATACCTTCAACCAGCTTTTCACTTCTTTCTGTAAAAACACCAATATCTGGATGTCCAAAAAATAATCCCCCAATCACTTCTTTGTCAACCGGCGAAATAACAGGAACGGCTAAATAACTTTTTACAGGTAAGTGGCCAGATGGCATTCCTTTATAAGGCGAATTCTGAGCGTAATGCGGCTGCTTGGTAACATCATCATACCTGATCGTTCCCTGTCCACTAAAAGTGGGCGCAAATATTTTTGTATTGCGAGGCATTGGAAACTTAGAAAAAGCTTCCCGTGCCACACCAGAAATGGTATATAGTGAATAAATCTCCCCACTCTCGTTCTCGACATTGTAGAAGAAAGCCCCAAATTGAGCCCCGGTGTGCTCCGTAGCTATGTCAGTTATACGCTGCACAAGCTTCTCTAACTCTATTTCAGATGTAATTGCTCTGGCAGTTTCGTGTAATAATTCTGAGACGGAAATAGAATGGTCCATTAAATCAGGCATATTTCAATAAAAATTGACGCTTTTAAGGCATCTTTTTTGTTTACAGAATGTTTGGCCGAGCACAGTAAAGTGCAAAAAAGATACCATTGCCAAAATTATGCTTGCAATAAAATCCAAAGCTCACATGATCAACATTCTCATTGCAGACGATGATGTAATAGATCGGGAACTATTCTCAGAAGGAATGCAACAAACGAAGAAGGAGTTTAATTTAGCCGAAGTTTCTAACGGAGAAGAGCTTTTAAATCATCTGGAGAATACAACTACTTACCCAGACATGATTATACTTGACTTTAACATGCCGGTTAAAGATGGAAGGGAAACTTTGAAAGACATCAAAGCAAGTGAAAAATTTCGTCATATTCCGGTATTTGTGTTGTCAACGTCCAATGCAAAGTTCGATGTTTCATTAGCTTATGAATTTGGTGCGAATCTTTTTATGGTAAAGCCGCATAACTTTAAAAGCCTGGTTGAAATGCTAAGTTGCCTAATGACATTATTAGAAAAATACGTGTCTTTTAAGCATAATATAAAAAACTGATTTGCATAGTCTGGCTGGTTAAACTTTGAACATGAACAGAGCTGATACTTTTCCTGCTAATTCTAAAGAGCTGTTGTATACCATTTTACTACAGGCAAAGAAAGCTGGCTACAGGTTCAAAAATTTTCTTGACGATTACGATTCGTTTAGCATTACATCTTTCAATCCTGATAGTGGACGGTTAGTATTGGTTTTAAAAAGTCAGGCAAAACTCCAGTTGATTTACGACAGTGTATTCCTGTTGATGTTTGATGTAACATTTGCAAAAGCCATTTTTGGAGATAACTGGGAACAAAACCTGGTTGAATTGGCTGAAACATCTGATAAAATCAAATATCTGGCAGACCATTTAAATCTAAATAATTATGAACGCATTACAGGTTGAAAAAGCTGATCTGATTGTAGATAGTTGTCGGGAATTTATAACTGGCTATGCCGGTACCAACTTTCTTACAGATGTTTCTTTATTCCTGGCAGAGCAACTCGGTGTAAGTTATGTGCTTATAGGGCATTTGCTTCCTGGTGATACAAATAAAATAAAGACGGTGGTGCTGATAGCAAAAGGCAACGTAGTTGATAATATGACTTATGCTCTCTACGGAACACCTTGCGAAAACGTGGTTGGAAGAAATTGTTGCTATTTCCCTGCTAAGGTCCAGGCTTTATTCCCTGATGATAAGGAGTTACAGGATTTGAATATCGAAAGTTATATCGGCTCACCCTTATTCAGAAGTACAGGAGAGCCATTAGGGTTGGTTGTATTAATGAATGAAACGATCATTAAAAATGCTCAATCAGTTGAAAAGGCTCTGGCTGTTTTGTCGCCTCGGGTGCAGGAAGAATTAGCAAAATATCTGGATTAGTATATTCTACTAAAAGCAAGTCTAAAAGTTCAGCAGGTTATTTAATTCCTGCTGACTCCAGCTTCTTACGTAACTCGCTATTTTGTTTTTCCAATTCAAGATTTCTAAAACGCACCTTTACTTCAAGGTCAGCATAAGATTGCTTTAATTGATCTTGCAAAAACTTAAGGTCATTAATGTCAGTGCTGGTGCCAATCCAACCAACAATTGTATCATCTTGTAATTCGGCAGTGGCTCTTGTGAGATGCCACCTGTATTCTCCTGAATGCATTTCAAGCCTATGTTCAAAGCTAAAATCGTTACCGCTTTCAATAGAACTGTGCCAGGTATTCATGAATGCTTCCATGTCTGCCGCATGTATTAATGTAAACCAGCCTTTATCCAACAGCGTATTCAGCGTTTTTCCTGTATAAGCAGGCCAGTGCTTATTGTAAAAAGTTGGATTCCCTTGGTCATCAGCAGTCCAAACCATTTGGGGCATAGCGTCGGTTATAAATGTTGCTCTTCTTGCAGCTTCTTCAACTTTCTTTCTCGCAACAACTTGCTCAGTTACTTCGTAAGAAAACGAAACGATGCCTTCAGCATTTCCATGCTCATCTTTCAATTGATGATAGCTGCTATTTGCATAAAGTAACTCAATTCCATTGCCTCTGTCAATTTTCACCGGTAATTCCTTTCCAACAAAAGGTTCACCTGTTTGGAATACTTTATCTAACAACTCGAAATAACCCTGACCCTCAATTTCCGGAAAAGCTTCTCGTACTTTTTTACCAATAACATCTTTATTGAAAATGGCTGCTTTTGCAGGCTCATTCATTAATTCAATAACATGATCAGGTCCTCTTAGAATACTTACGTTTGCAGGTAACTGCATTAAAGATTCGAGCAGTATCTGTTTATGTCGCAATACTTCACCCGACTGTTTTTTAATGATGCTGTCTAGTTCCTGGTTAACTTTTACAAGGTCAAGCAACTCCTGCATAGACACTTCTCTGGATTGATAATCCCCTGAGTATTTATGAGCATCTTTATTTTCTTCCACCTTCTTTTCTACAATACTCAACAAACCCACTAGTTCGTCCGCTATAGATTCTACATTGTTAAGGCATATCCTGGCACTTTCTACTTTTCCATCTTTGTATAAAGTCACAGCCTCTCTTGCAGCCGTATGGATGTTGGCATGTACCTTTTCCAATTCGTGTATTTCAGGAATATGACCATATTCATTTAAAGCCCTGCTATATATCCATTTACCAACGGCACACTCAAAATGAGATAGAACAGGTGTCTCGTCTATATCTGCACCAACACCATAAAGTATAGATCGAAGTCTCGATTTAAATAAAAGATGCTTTGCTTTGGCTTGTTCAAAATCCAGCTTAATGGTATCCATAAACAGTACTTGTGCTAAACAGTAGTTTCAAAATTATTTTTTTGCAGAATAAGTTCTAATCCATTGGAGAAATACAATGTCAAACGGTAAACATCTCCCTTTTGATCCTGGTCGGATTGCAAACGTGTAATGATGGCATTACCAACCTGCTCTTGGTTGATAAAAAATTTGATTTGCGGATTATATATGATCTCGTTTTCCCGAATGATCCGCCATTCTCCTTTCCTTTCTTTACCATTAATTGAGCGATACTGGCAACCATCTAGTTCTATCAAACGAACATCAATAAAATGATTGGGCGATGAATTAGTGTTGATGAGCCTGTTTTTAACCTCCCAGGTTCCTTCCAGGTGTTGCTCACTAATGGCATTTAGATCGACGTAATTCATAAGTGGGTGTAGAATCTCTGATGTTACTCAATAAGAATCGGATATCGAAGTTAATACTTAAAACGCCATGGCAGCAAAGCAGATCAAGAGGAAAAAAATTTTAGAAGCATTGTGTTCAACGCTAAGTACTTATCCGTAACATAGAGATCGTTAAATCTTTATCATCTGCAAAAAGATGATCTTTAAATCAGAGCAAGGCATTAAGCTGACATGGTGTAGGGATTAAAAGAAAGATGAGAAGTCAATACAATTGAACGCTTTACATGGTTCTTTATCAGGCTCCGTGTTTATAAGGCATCAGCCTGTCAATTTTCAATTGAAGTGCTGTAATATTATGTTTGATGGCTTTTGCATCAATAAAGTTGCCTTCTTGTATAGCAATGGTGTATTTGTCCGTTTCCTGCAGAATCTTGTGCTTCAATTCTTTTACCGCAGAGTGTATAGTTGAATTCATGTAAAACTTTTGGGGGTGGTCAGTTGAAGTTTATGGCACAATATGATCTTCTCGCAACTAAAAAAGTTACATAAATTCCAGATAAGCAAATCTTAACGCTAGCTTAATAGTTTGTACAGCTCCATTCTTGCTGTTTTAATTTTATTGATACCAAGGCAATAAAGGCTATCTTTAATAAAATGGAAAATCCAGAAAAAATAGAAAACCTGAACAGTCTTTACACAGACGTTTCAAGAAAACTGTCCCACGAATTGCTGAAACGTGTTCCGGATTCTATGATTCTCACATCTTGTCGCAAGCAATTAACCCAGCTCGATAAAGACATACGCAGGATTCAAATGCGGAGAGAATGGGTTTAAGATCATCACTTCTTCAAATTAGTTCCATTAGAACCAATCCCTTCTAGTTGTTAAGGTGTTATGCTAAATAATCGCATTTGATCCAAATAGCATATCTTCGCTCTGTTTTAGATATTTTCATTGTAACTGACTAGAAGTTCTACTCCACTAAAGTTCATCAAGTCATACAGGTGAACCATATTAACAACCGATCTTTCATAACATTTGTAAGGTTGTAATTAAATAAGATTAACAGGAATTATTTTGAATTTTGAACAATTGAAAGTGGCTGCACCCATTTTAAAGGCGTTGCAATCACAAGGTTATACCCAACCAACCCCAATCCAGGAAAAGGCAATTCCCGTAGCATTAAGCGGAAGAGATATTTTAGGATGTGCCCAAACCGGTACAGGAAAAACAGCAGCTTTTGCTATTCCTATACTTCAGTTGCTTAGTGAGCAGCAGAAGCAAGGGGCTCATAGCGGCATTAAAGCTTTGATATTAACACCAACCAGGGAACTGGCTATCCAAATAAATGACAGCTTTTCAGAATACGGTAGAGAGCTTTCTTTAAAGCACACTGTAATCTTTGGTGGTGTACCGCAACACAGGCAGGTTACTGCTTTAAAGCGTGGTGTTGATATTCTTATCGCTACACCAGGAAGGTTATTAGATCTCATTTCACAGCATCATGTATCCCTTCAGCAAATAGAAATTTTTGTCTTAGACGAGGCTGATAGAATGTTGGATATGGGCTTTATTAACGATGTAAAGAAAATAATAGCCAGGTTACCCCAGAGAAAGCAAACCTTATTCTTTTCTGCAACAATGCCTGATGAGATTAAACGTCTTACCCAGATTTTGTTACATGATCCTGTTAGGATAGAAGTTACACCGGTATCTTCTACAGTAGAAAAAATTGAGCAGGCTTTATACTTCGTAGAGAAGCACGACAAAGTTTCTTTATTGCTTCACATCATGAAAACAAGCAACATAGATAATGTACTGGTGTTTACGCAAACCAAACACGGTGCAGATAAACTTTGCAAGCATCTGATGCGTGAAAATATAACGGCACAGGCTATTCATGGAAACAAGTCTCAAAATGCAAGACAATTAGCCTTAGAGAACTTCAAGCAAAAAAAGATAAGAGTACTGGTTGCTACTGATATTGCTGCAAGAGGTATTGATATAGATAAACTCACACACGTGATCAACTATGACATACCTAATATTCCTGAAACTTATGTTCACAGGATCGGAAGAACCGGTAGAGCAGGTGAAGAAGGCAGAGCGATCTCTTTCTGTTCAATGGAAGAAAAGATGTACGTAAGAGATATACAGAAGATCACCAATCAAACTATTCCTATTGTTAATGATCATCCTTATACGATGAACAACCCTGGATTGGCTTTACCACCAAGACCAACAATGCCACCTTCAGCACTACGTAGTGGTGGTGGTAAAAGAGGAAGAACCTTCATGCAGCGTTAATATATTATTGAATAAAAAGAAACTGTTTTAGTTCGTATGGCAAAATCAAAAGCAACATTTAGTAAAAGAGATAAAGAGAAAAAGAAACTTGAAAAGAGACAAGAGAAAGCTGAAAAAAGAGAAGAGCGTAAAGCCAATTCTCAAAAAGGTGCCTCATTGGAAGATATGATGGTCTATGTAGATGATGATGGTAATTTCTCTTCAACTCCTCCTGATCCAACAAAGAAAAAGAAAGAGATCAGTCATCATGAAATTGAACTTGATATTACAAAACGCCAGGCTGCAGCTGAAGAAGATGCAAGAAGAAATGGTGTTGTAACCATGTTCAATCATGAAAAGGGCTACGGATTTATTCGTGACCTCGATTCTCAGAAATCAGTATTCGTACACATTAATTCTGTACACGGAGAAATCAAAGAGGGCGACAAGATTAGCTTTGATCTTCAGCGAACGCTTAAAGGCGATAGTGCTGCGAATGTTCAGAAGAAATCATAAAAAGAAAAAGCGGAAGCTAGCTGCTTCCGCTTTTTTTTACTTTTTTATATAGCCAGGTGTGCTATGCTTTTTTCACATTGTAGGCTTCAGGTCCTTTTCTTCCTTCTCTCACTTCAAAAGAAACTTTATCATTCTTCTGAATCGGCTGATTCACATTATTTGCATGTACAAAAAACTCTTGAGATGAGTTGTCTTGTGAAATAAAGCCAAACCCCTTTGCTTCGTTGAAGAACTTTACTGTACCTGTATTCTCGTTACTCATACTATTTGTTTATGCCCGTTAAGGCGTTTTATGATTAGAATAAAGATAGCCATTATAGTTCGCTCAACAGATTAAAGTTATAGATGCATAAAATTACTGGGTATAGCTTCTGTTTTTATCTTTCTAACAGATTAAATCCTCAGTATCTAATTGGAATACCAAGCCTGAGAATATGAAAAAATAAGCTTCGAAGCGTTAACCTCGAAGCTTATTCATTTTTAGGTAAATGGCTATTTCTACACGTGTATTGCGGTGTTTAGCAACTTAACTTTTACAAAACCGTACTTCATACCATTCAGTTGGTAAGTGATCATCTGGCGAAGCGGATGTAAAATCGATGGATCATTCAATACATCTCTATAAGCCTTCAAAATAATTCTTTCGCTGGCATAACATGCACTCAAAATATCATCTTCGGTTTCAACCTTAGTACTGATCTGGTTCCAGATATATCGATCCTTAGATCTGTCAGCTATGGGCTTAACACCAAGACTCATAACCTGATTTGTGAGCTCATTAATGTACTGGCTACATTCAAGTGCAAGGCTACCGAGTGCTCTTTGAAAATTTCTATCGGGTGACTGTGAGGCTATCTTTTCATAACCTCTTTGGGTTTCATGCATTACATCTAGCAAAGTATTTAACTTCTCAGCTACATAGCGTTGCCTGATGCTTTGACCAGGGGATATTGTTGTTTGCATATTCAATCGTTTAGGCTTGATGAAGGGCAATTAATATACCACCTGATTATGAATGTGTTTATTGTACATAATGTAAATATCAATCTCGTTACAGTAGTTCAGCGACGCAGCAGTTTTATTTTAAATGTGAATTTCAAGTCATTTTACAAAAGCACTTTGTACAAGCGGCACGTATGATTTTGCAAACAATTGATTGTTCGAATTTTAAAAAAAAGGACTGTAGATTTTGAGGTCATCGAACAGGCGTTATCATATACCTCTTAAATGGTAGGCGAAGAACTAGCGTTACAACATCATACAAATATGTTTCTCGGATGGGAATAGAGGAGTTTAAGCTGAAATTAAGCCAGGCTTACAATGGAAATCTCAATGGTATAATTAGGTTGGTGTAACCTTGTAGAGCCAATTCTACATTACCCTTCAATTAATGGGGATTTGGTAACTACCCTTTCGATAGCAGCATTTAAAATGTCCCACCTTAGGGGTTTACTCACAAAGTCGTCCACACCTTTATCAAAAGCTTCATCCTGGCTTTCTTTGTCGTCATAAGCAGTGATCATAATGATCTTTGCCTCAGGACAATTCTGCTTTATATAAGGTATGAAGTTTAATCCCAGACCATCTGTTAAGTGATTATCCAGGAATATTACGGAAGGAGTATAATGAGCCAAAGCCATTTTGGCCTGGTGAATATCAAAAGCTGATTGAGTTTGGAAGTTCTTCTTTTTAAGCAGGTTACTTAATAAAAAGCATATATCCACCTCATCATCAATGATCAATATTTTAGGAGCATCGGCAGAATGCATCTGAGTTGAAATTTGGTGACTAAACAACAATTTACCCGCCAAAGTTGGTACAACTAGTTGATATATACACGAACGGATTTTTTTAAGAATTATTTTCAGGGAACGGTTTTTGTAATTCTACAGCCGTATACCAAGGCTTTGCATTAAAACCTATGCTGTTATGAAAAGGATTCTTATCATCGAAGATGATACTGACTTATGTTCTCTTTTAGTTAATCTGCTTACAAGAGAGGGTTACACCACAGATTTTGCTCATTCAGGGTCTAAGGGACTAAAAAAGTACAGAGAAGGCACATTCGACCTAGTAATGTGTGATTATCGGCTTGGCGATACCGAAGGTGCAAAAGTGCTGCAGGAGATAAAAAAGGTGAATGAACACACCAAGGTGATCATCTTCACCGGCTATGATGATATCAAAACCGCTGTTAACGTGATGAGGCTTGGAGCTTGTGATTTTCTGCTGAAACCGCTAAAGCCTGAAGATGTCATCAGGGTAATACAAAAAGCATTTGAAGCGAATATATCAACCACAGGAGCAACTTATACTTTCACTCCAGGAAAGGCTTGTGCACCTGTTTATCTAAAAGGTATAGGCGATTCAACCAAAGAAATGTACCGACAGATAGAGTTAGTCGCACCTACAGATTACAGTATAGTGTTGTATGGAGAAAGTGGAACAGGAAAAGAAGTGATTGCAAGAACCATTCATGAATTGAGTAATAGAAAAGATAAGCCCTTTGTTGCAGTTGATTGTGGTACGCTGTCAAAAGAACTTGCATCAAGTGATTTGTTCGGATATGTGAAAGGTTCTTTTACAGGTGCAGCAACTGATAAAGAAGGAAATTTTGAAATAGCCAATGGCGGAACCTTATTCCTTGATGAGGTTGCAAACCTTTCGTATGAGATCCAGGCTACCTTACTTAGAGCTATACAGGAAAAAAAGATCAGGAGAGTAGGAGGTGATAAGGAAATTCCAACTGATGTACGAATTATTGTTGCCTCAAACGAAAACTTGCAAACCTGCTATTTAGGCGGAAAGTTCAGGGAAGACCTTTATCATAGGTTCAATGAGTTTTCCATCATCATACCGCCTTTGCGTGAACGAAATGACGATCTTCCTTCTTTTGCTTCTCATTTCCTGCAACAATGCACGAATGAGTTGGGGAAGAATATCACAGGTTTTGATAATGAAGTGATGGATATCTTTCTAAACTACGAGTGGCCAGGAAATCTTCGTGAGATGAGAAACGTTATCCGGAAAGCTGCATTACTCTGTACCGGAACTATGATCACCAATAAAAACATTCCTGCTGAACTATCGAGGTCTTCTGCAAGACTCAGTATGCATTTCGAGGTAAAACAACCAAAAAACGATCTGAAAGGAACTTTGCGTTCAGCCGCATTTATGGCAGAATACCAGATAATATTGAGTGCGTTGCAAAAAGTGAACTTCAATAAATCGAAAGCCGCAGAGCTTTTAAACATTGATCGTAAAACGCTCTACAATAAATTGAAACACTACGAGTTGATGCACTAACCTCAGGCATACCATTTGAATTGAATATGTAAAATCAGGTGTAATGGATAGTACGCAAAAAATGACCACTTTGTCTGAGGTAATGGAAATACTCAGAATAAATAAGAAAGACACAGAATTTATGATGGCGCCTGAAGGTTTTACAGCTGGCAAGGGAAAATTCTACAAACCGGATGACCTTAAAATCGTAAAAACCTACAGGTTCGAAGGTGATTCAAGTCCTTCAGAAATGGTAGCATTGTATGTAATCGAAGCCAACGACGGCTTAGTAGGATATAGCATTGATGCTTATGGTGCCTACAGTAATCATGATGACGATGGCTATGATGATTTCCTAAGAGAGATACCTGTAGAAGGTGCTGAAGGAAGAGATTAGTTTGTGAGATGAATGTTTGATAAAAAGAAAGTCCTCAATTTGAGGGCTTTCTTTTTACATCTATAAGTTAAACTCGGCTTTAAGTTGATCGCTGACCTGCCTGATCACTTTATCAGCATTTTCTACCATTGTAACGGTAACATCTAAGTTCTTCTGCTCTTTACCATTCTTTTCAATAGCTCGGATGTCATCTTTTAGTGAAGCGATATTCATTGTATCGATAGTAGATTTAAGCTTGTGAGCCAGTTTACCCATTTGCTCCCATTTCTTTTGCTCACATGCTTCAACCATTTCTTTGGCTGTTGGTGGAACTGTTTCTATGAATATTTTTGAAAGATTCATTATGAATTCCTGATTTCCCCTGGCAAGTTCACTCACCATGGTTAGGTCGTATAACTTCTCAGTTTCCGATTGTAAGTTCTGACTCATGATAGCGTTGTTTTGGTAGATAAAATTCTCCTTGTCTTTTATAACCTTTTCAATTACTTGATATAAGGCAACTTCGGTGAATGGTTTTGTAAGGTAACCATTCATTCCCGCAGCAAAATAATTATCTTCTCCTTTTAAAGCATTAGCAGTTAATGCTACAATAGGTGTGTTTTTCTTTTCGTTTGAAAAGCTTCTGATTACTTTGGTTGCATCATATCCATTCATCTCCGGCATTTGGATATCCATCAACACAACGTCATAATCTTCTTTCTTAATCAGTTCAAGCACTTCAACACCATTTCTTGCTGAGCTTGGGTTAAAACCGAGTTGTTCTAGTATGCCAGTAGTTAGTACCTGGTTCACTTCATTGTCTTCTGCAACAAGGATATTGAGCTTGCCAAGAGTATTTGTTATACTGTTGCGGTCTTTAGTTTGAATTTCCTCTTCTCCGGGTTTTTCGAAGGAAATGGAGAAACTGAACGTACTGCCCTTTTTAGGTTCAGTGTTTACCCAGATTGTTCCACCTTGTAACTCAATAAGGTTTTTAGTAATGGCTAAACCTAATCCTGTTCCTCCATACATACGTGTGGTTTCAGGATAGGCTTGTGTGAACGGCTGGAATATCTTCTCAACGTTGTTAGGATCAATTCCAATTCCTGTATCAGTAACAGAGAACTGCAGCTTGATCTCATTTTCTGATTCCTGCAGCTTTTCAGCTTTGATGTTGACGCTTCCTTTTGATGTGAATTTTACGGCATTGCTGATCAGGTTGTTTAATACCTGGTTGAACCTTGTCGGATCCCCTTTAATGTAAAGTGAATCGCCAACCAGGTTGTCGAAGTTGATCTCAACACCTTTGTTCTTAGCTGTGATCTCAAATAGTTTGATGATGGTTGTTGTTTTTCGAACAATATCGAAAGGAATGTTTTCTAATTGGATCTGACCTGCACCAACTTTCTCCAAGTCAAGTATATCATTGATAATTGTAAGCAAATCGTTTGATGATTCCTGTACGATATTCAAGTAACTTCTTTGTTCTTCGTTAAGTTCTGTTTTCTGTAAGAATGAAGTGATGCCAATAATTCCATTCATCGGTGTCCTGATCTCATGGCTCATATTTGCCAGGAACCTTTCTTTGTTTTTTGCGATTTCTTCGGTTATCTTTTTGGCTTCCTTCAGTTCCTTTTCAGCTTTAATCCTGTCGGTAATGTCTTGCGAAAAAGCAATAATGTACGCTTCATCTTCAGGCGATTCTTCAACACGATAGTTCTGATAAAGCAAATACACCTTTGAACCATTCTTATGCAGAACTTTGAAGATACCTCTAACCTTATTGTTCTCTTTAATTGAATTAAGATAGAGGTCTTCAAAAGGAAGTCTGTCTTCCTCTACTAAAAATGATTGGATATTTTTTCCTATGATATCCTCCAGTTCATAACCTAAAACCTCTAACAACGAAGGGTTCGCCGTTAAAAAATTTCCTTGCATATCGTGTGTACAGATAATTGCCTGGCTAAAATCGAACAGGTCACGATACCGCTTTTCGCTCAACTGAATTCTCTTTTCAAATTGCTTCCTATCTGTAATATCTAATCCATACCCAATTATCCAAACCAGTTCATTCCTATCATTAAATATTGGTCTGAGTCTTCTTAAATAATGTTCAATCTTTCCAAGCTTATTGATACTTTCTTCCCACTCTTTTTCATTACCGCTGGTAATAATTTCGTTAAAGATATCTCTCCGGTTCTGAGCGAAAGAAATGTCTTTACCTCGCTTTTCACAGTACTCAAAATCATCTTTACCGATAAGCCATTTGCGAATTTCAGGATCTTTTAATCCAACGGGATTTATGTAGAGATACTTATGGTCTGGCGAAAAAACAGCAATATCCGAAGGAATACTATCCAGCACCTCTTCATAAAATGTCCGTTGTTCTTTAAGCAATTGCTCTGCTTTGTACTGCTCAGTAACATCATTGAACTGCCATACGTAGCCAAGTAAATTACCATTATCTTCCAGCGGAATATGTTTACCTGAAACGATCTTGTTTTTCTGAAAGTGTAACAATATATCGGTTGAAGCTTCTGAAGACTTAGATATTGATTCGATTGCAGGCAGAAATTCTTTAGGGTCATCGGCGTTTAAACTAATACGCCTCCAAACCTCGGCAACAGAAGTTCCTGTAAGTTCTTTGGATGAAACCGGGAGATCAAAAAGCTGGCAAAAGTTTTCATTAACTAATTGTACGGATCCAGAATTATCTGAGACTAAAGCAGCTTGCATATTACCAAACATCAAAGTGAGCAAGTTGGTAGCTGCTGAATAATCTGTTGGGGGAATATGTGATTTTATAAAGGTGCTCATAAGCTATTGCTCAGAGGCAATTTCGGGTTCAAGGTACAAAATCGTAAAGCGACGAACGATTAAATATTAGTTTAAAGCAGACTGATATCCGAACTGTTTAGTTACATATAGCTCTTTGTTCTGTATCATCCTGTAAATGGTAGATTTTCCCACATCAAGTTGACGAGCAACCTTCAACACATCGTAATTGTATTTATCAAGATAAAACTGAATTAGTTTGATGTTAAATTCTTTAAGGGTTGCTTCTTTTAAAACAAAGTTTTCAATTACGTTCGATGAGAGGATATTGAGGTGTTCAGGCAAAATTTCTTCACCTTCTGCCATTACACAGGCTAATTCAATAATTGATTTAAGCTCACGTACATTACCAGGAAAACCATGATGCAGCAGCTTTTTACTTGCTTCTGTTGACAGCTGCTTTTTACCAAACTTGTTTTCTCTACAGAAGTCTTCAATAAAATGTTTAGCGATCAACAGTACATCATTTTCTCTTTCACGAAGAGGCGGTAAGTGAATTGGTAAACCCAACAAGCGATAATAAAGATCTTCCCTGAAGTTTCCATTCTTTACTTCCTCAGCAAGATTTCTGTGTGTAGCAACGATGATCCGTACATCAATTTTAATTACTTCATTGCTGCCAACTCTTGTTAGGTCCTTCTCCTGCAAAACACGAAGCAGCTTGGCTTGCATGCTCATATCCATTTCACCGATCTCATCTAAAAATAAAGTGCCTTTATTCGCTTCTTCAAACTTGCCTATTCGTCTGGCTACCGAACCTGTGAACGAACCTTTCTCATGTCCGAACAGTTCACTTTCCAGCAGATCTCTTGGAATGGCTGCAACGTTCACAGCAACGAAAGGTTTATTTTTTCTGGGTGAGTTGTAGTGAATGGATTTTGCAACCAACTCTTTACCGGTTCCTGTTTCTCCTGTAACTGAAACGGTGATATTGGCTGTAGTTGCTTTCTCCATCAAGCTAAACACTTTCTTCAGATTGAAACTATTGCCGATGATCAGGTTGCTGAAATCATACTTCCTGGCAACTTCTTCTTTCAACACTTCCAGCTCTTTTCTCAGTTCATGGTTTTCCCGAAGATGTTGTAAAGTGTTCCAGAGCCTTTCTTTTGTATCCTGATCTTTTACGATGTAATCGTAGGCACCTTTTTTTAAAAGATCAATTGCAATTTTTATGTCTTCCTGTCCTGAGACAACAATAGTTTTTGTTTCAGGCGACAGTTCCCTTATCTCTTTAAGTACAGCGTCACCATTCATATCCGGCAAAGAATAATCAAGCGAAACCACATCTGGTTTCTGGTGGATAGCAGCCAAAAAATTCTTAGCATCATGAAACTTGGTAACCTGGTAATCCGGGTTTAACGAAAGATGATACTCCAGCATTGAGCTATAAAAAAGATCATCTTCTACAATAAATATCCTGAGAGGGTAGAGGTGTTTCATTAGATATTGGTTAGCTGTAAAACGATACATCCCTCAAAAAATTATGTTCTAAGGCATCAAAATGGGATTTTTTCCAAAAAAGAGACAAATCAACAGTCATTTCTGCCGTTTCCACATCTGCCGGCAATTGTTTTACTTTGTTGCGATGGAAGTAACCGACCAATTGATCGATCATCTTGCCAAACTTTCAAAGCTGTCATTCAACGAAACCGAGAAAGAAGAGCTAAAAACCGATCTTCAGAAGATGATCTCTTTTGTAGATAAACTGCAGGAGTTGGATACAACTGGTGTTGAGCCACTCACTCACATGGGTTATTCAGATAATGCATTAAGAGACGATGTGGTTAAAGGAATGGTGAGTAAAGAGGAAGCTTTACTGAATACACCGGTTAAAGATGAACAATTTTTCAAAGTACCTAAAGTGATCAACCCCCAATAATTATGACGCCCATTATCCGTTTAGAAACGATCCTAAAAACTTATTTCATGGGCACACATTCTTTGGATGTGTTGAAGGGGATTAACCTTGAAATTAATAAGAATGAGTATGTGGCATTGATGGGTCCCTCAGGTAGTGGGAAAAGTACATTGATGAACATTTTGGGTTGTCTGGACACTCCAACAGCGGGAAAGTATGTTTTGAACAATAAGGATGTTAGTAAGATGACTGACGATGAACTTGCTGAAGTGAGGAATAAAGAGATTGGCTTCGTTTTTCAGCAATTTAACCTGCTTCCAAGACTTTCAGCAGCCGAAAACGTTGCTTTGCCTTTGATCTATGCCGGAGTGAATAAGAAGATAAGAATGGAAAAAGCTCACGAAGCTTTGGCTAAAGTTGGATTGGCAGACAGGGCTCACCATAAATCAAATGAAATGAGCGGTGGACAAATACAACGTGTGGCGATAGCAAGAGCTATTGTAAATAATCCATCTATTTTATTGGCTGATGAACCTACCGGAAACCTTGATTCCAAAACCTCTGTTGAAGTAATGGAAATTTTCGGTCAGATCCAGGCTGCAGGTAATACTGTGATCCTGGTTACACATGAAGAAGATATTGCAGCTTATGCAAAACGTGTTGTTCGTTTAAGAGACGGTTCAATTGAAACTGATATTATTAAAGAAAGGGCTTCTGTTGTTCATTAAGCTCTAATTGTACTTCTTACCTCGTACTTGTTATGGCAATTAAGATATATACCAAAACCG
>JANPIB010000190.1:0-30750 GCA_031424775.1 Chitinophagales bacterium
AGCACTGGCACACAACCTGAGAAAGAAAGTGGCAGCATAAGGTGCCGTTTTATTGAACCTAAACTTCCAAACTCTAATTTTTTACTCTTCAAGACGTTTTAAAAGAAAGAGGACGTCTCAAACTAATGAGACGTCCTCTTCTTTATTTATCTAAATTCTGCGACTTCTGCGTTTTCTGCGAGAGAAATCAAAAAGTATATCTCACTGCAAATCCACCCCAACCACTTTCAAAATAGTTGTAACCTACGAAGTTGAACGACGGCTGCCAATCTAAACTCAGGTTAATCGGTGCTCCGGTGATTTTATAATCAAGACCCAGAACTCCATCAAGACCAAAGCCTACACGGCTATCTCTTGTTGGGTACCTTTTCTTCCATTCATCATTCCAAAATTGGATATGAGCACCAGGTCCAACATACCATTTCAATCCCTTTGCACCTGTGAAATCACCGTGGATCTCATATAAACCAGTAAAACGGAAACCATCTTTCCAGAAATATCCAATTCCTTCCAAAGCCCTATTGGTTTGGGTAAAATGCTTTAATGTAATAGCACCAGGATAGAATTTCACCCCTAATGCAGTTTTGTAACTGCTACCATTGCTCTGAGAAAATGCTGATAGAGAAATAAACGAACTGAACAGCACAAAGAATAAGATCCTTTTCATAAGTTATTAATTAGATGGTGTTTAAGTCTACAAAATCGTGCCAAACTGCCCCTAATTTATTCACTTACAACGTATAGCGTATCGCAATACCTCCATAAGCTGAGTGTGCACCGGAGTTGCCTGTAAAACTTAAGGAAGGTTGCCAGTCAAGACTAACATTTATAGGAATACTATTAAACTTGTAATCAAGTCCCAGTACTCCATCAATTCCAAGATCCATTTTACTACTATAGGTTTTCTGGTATTCGTTCCTGTAAAATCCAGCATGTACACCAGGACCAACATACCAATTCAGTCCTTCTGCATTCGTAAAAGGAAAATGAAATTCATATAACCCAGTAACCATGAAACTTTCCTTTCCGGCTAAAGCCTGGAATTCCATGGCAGCTTTTTGGGTGATGAACTTCTTGTAAGTAACTCCTGTACCAATAGGGAATTTAATACCGATAGCCTTGTTGTAGTTCTGTGCAGTGGCAGCAAGAGCCAATAGAAATGCAGCAATAGCGAGCAGGATTCGCATGATCTTTCTTTTAAGGTGATGTTTGCAAAACGTAAGGTCGCATCCGTTTTGTATCAAGCACTTGTTAAAGTCAATGGTGAAAAGTGAACAATGAAGAACTCGAACAGCACTCTAAAAGTTAAACCTGATTACTTGCTGTGATCTTCTCGGCATTTTCATCTTTCACTTTTCACCTTTCACTCTTGCATAACCTACCTTTGCCACCTCGTATGAAAGTCAGAACCCTCAAGAAAGACAAGGTAAACATCATCACCCTCGGTTGTAGCAAGAATCTGGTAGATAGTGAAGTGCTTAGTGGTCAGTTGATGGCTAATCAAATTGAAGTAGTACATGAAAGTGGCAAACTAGACCATAATATCGTGGTGGTTAACACCTGTGGGTTTATTGACAAAGCAAAAGAAGAAAGCGTAAATACCATCTTAGACCAGGTAGCTCTAAAGCAAAAAGGCAAACTCGACAAGGTTTATGTTACAGGCTGTTTAAGTGAACGATATCGTAATGATCTTGAATCTGAAATTCCGGAAGTAGATGCATGGTTTGGTACTTTGGAACTTCCGCTCATTTTAAAGCAATTTGATGCTGACTATAAAGCCGAACTGCTGGGAGAAAGGATGCTTTCAACTCCTAAACACTATGCTTATCTCAAAATTTCAGAAGGTTGTAACCGTACATGTGGCTTTTGTGCCATTCCGCTAATGAGAGGAAAGCATGTTAGCCGTACAATGGAAGACCTGGTTATAGAAGCTGAAAGCCTGGTGAAGAAAGGAGTGAAGGAAGTAATGGTTATTGCCCAGGAGCTTACTTATTACGGTTTGGATATTTACAAGAAACGAGCACTTGGTGATCTGATGAACCGCTTGGCTGATGTAAAGGGGTTAGAATGGATCAGGTTGCACTATGCTTATCCTCATAAATTTCCATTAGAGGTATTAGATGTGATGAGAGATCGTCCGAATATTTGTAACTACCTTGATATGCCTTTGCAGCACGCCAGTGACAGTATGTTGCATGCTATGAGAAGACAGATCACCCGAAACGAAATGGAAGAGCTAATCGTTGCCGTAAGAGAAAAAGTTCCCGGCATGTGTTTAAGAACAACACTTATTGCAGGCTATCCTGGAGAAACTTTAGATGATGTTGAAGAGTTGAAAACCTTCCTTCAAGCTCAACGATTTGATCGTGTTGGCATTTTCTCATACAGTCATGAAGAGAATACGCCAGCTTTCTCAATGCAGGATAATATTCCGGCTGAAGAAAAGGAGAGAAGAGCACAGGAGATTATGGAAGTGCAGCAGGAGATCAGCTATGAAAAGAACCAGGAAAAGATTGGCAACACCTACAAAGTGATCATTGATAAAAAAGAAGCCGGACGTTATCTTGGCAGAACCGAATTTGATTCTGTTGAAGTAGATAATGAGGTCGTTATCTCAGCCGATAAAAAGCTGAACATTGGTGAATTTTACAATGTGAAGATCACCAAGGCTTATGATTATGATCTTGAAGGTGAGGTAATCGTCTGATCGTCCCGATCTGACGATTTATTGTCACGCAAAGAACACAAAGACTCTACAGAGATCGCAAAGGTTTATTGAATACTTCTATTAACTACTTGAAACAGGTATTCGCAATAGAATTCTTTTGAGCCAATACTTGCGTACCATCCATTATATTTTGAATATGTGATTTCTGATTTAATAGTTTTATTGCCCTTGTAGAACCAAACATAGCCCCAAACTGCAAAGGCTTTTCCCCTATTCCCTTTTATTATTGGAGCAGCTTCTTTTAAAGCATTTTGAAAGCTATCTAATTCGCCTTTACTTACAATATCGATTCGCTTCCTTCCACTGGGAGATTTCAGCTCAATACTTACCTTTTTAAGCGATTCTGTATCATTAACTAGATACTTGAACGAGTTATTATCTTCTCTATATTGTATTATAAGAAATCCAGCAAAAACTAGAATTAGTATTACTAACGATATTCCAAGAATCTTATACATAATTGATCACCAATGAAAATTCACCTCCAACTTAATATCAGGATGTAAACTTTTCTCCACCGGACAATTCCTTGCAATCCGCACCAATTGTTCTTTCTGCTCAGCAGAAGCCACGAAGTCTGAAGTGAAATAGAAATCAGCATTAATTCCAGCTACTCTTCTTGGAGCATCTGTGCTCATGATCTTGGTAACTTGTATTCTTGTTCCATTAAAATTCAGCTTCATATCGGCAGCACGAATAGCCATGGTAGTGATCATACAGCTTCCAAGTGAAGAAGCCATAAGATCAGTAGGAGAGAACCTTTCACCCTTACCCATATTATCAGTAGGAGCATCGGTTTCTATTACCGTTCCACTTTGTACATGCTTCATTTCTGATCTTAAATCACCGATATAGACAATTTCACAAGTCATGATATGTTTGATTTCTGATTTGTTGGTTTCTGATATGGTTATTGCTTGAAAATAATCATAAAATCCTACATCAGACGTCAGAAATCAGACATTGTCAATCTTACATCGGATATTTCTCTAAATTTACCATCAAACTTAACCAGGTGAAGAAGATCGCATTACTGATTCTCATTTTAGCCCCATTCATAGCATTTTCGCAGAAACCCAGTAAAAAAGCCGACAAGAAAGCAGAACGTAGGGCTCGTGTAAAAGAATTACAGAAAAGAGCTGCTGAAGGTGAGATCGTCTTTGCCCGTCAAACTGCATTTGGTATCAAACTCAGCACAGATGGTTATGGTGGTTTTATTGAACTCGGCAGGATGAAAACCATCCGTAAAGCAAACCTGTATTGGCTTGAACTTGGCGAAAGAAAACATGTAAAAGAAGAAAAACTTACCAAGACATCAGCAAATCCTTTCCTTTCAAATAATCCTTTCGTTTACGGGAAAATCAACAACTTCTACCTAGCCAAGTTAGGTCTAGGTCAACAAATAACTATCGGCAGTAAGAACAACAAAAATGGTGTTGCAGTGTCATTGATCTACGGTGGTGGTTTGAGTGCCGGATTGTTGAAGCCTTACTACATAGAGATAAAAGATCCGGCAAACAATCAGTTCAAAGACATTCGTTACGATGCTACAACCAGGAACCTGTTTTTAGACCCTACAATCATACAAGGGTCTTCTGGCTTTGGTAAAGGCTGGAAGGAACTTGAATTTGTTCCCGGTGCTCATGTTCGTACTGCCCTTCGTTTCGATTACGGACGTTACAACGAAATGCTTTCAGCATTGGAAATTGGCTTAAATGCCGAATTCTACTCCAAGAAAATGCCTCAAATGGTTGACAACAAAGAGAAACGCTTCTTTTTCAATGCCTACGTAGCACTCACTTTTGGTAAAAGAAAGTAAGCTAAATTTGCCGCAGAATTCTAAGTGTTTGACCAGCTTAGTGCTTATGGCATCGTCCGTTGTGTCACTCACTTCAAGGTTCTGAACTTTATTCATCTTAGCGGAGCAAGAAAATGCAGGAACTACCGGTTTTAAACCCAATAGTAGAAGAAAAGCCAAAGAAACCATCCTGGTTACGTGTAAAGCTGCCTATCGGCGAAAGCTATAAGCATGTAAGAGGTTTGGTTGATACCCATAAACTTCACACCATCTGCGAAAGTGGAAATTGTCCAAACATGGGAGAATGTTGGGGTGAAGGAACAGCCACTTTCATGATACTCGGAAATGTATGTACCCGCAGCTGTGGTTTTTGTGCTGTAGCTACCGGCAGACCTGATTCAGTAGATTGGGACGAACCACAAAGAGTAGCAGAAGCGATTAACCTTATGAAGGTGAAACATGCTGTGATCACATCAGTTGACAGAGACGAACTGAAAGACGGTGGTTCTATCATCTGGTACAACACCATCAAGGCTGTAAGAGCTTTGAATCCTGGTACAACACTAGAAACGCTTATTCCAGACTTCAAAGGAGACATTGAGAACATACAACGAGTTATTGATGCTGCTCCTGATGTAGTAAGCCATAACATCGAAACTGTTGAAAGACTCACACGCCAGGTTCGTATCCAGGCGAAATACAGACGAAGCCTTGAAGTTTTGAAAGTGTTGAAAGAAGGTGGCATGAGAACTAAGTCAGGAATCATGTTAGGGCTTGGCGAAACAAAGGATGAGGTCATCCAATCTATGGAAGACCTTAGAGGTTCCAATCTTGATGTGCTTACTTTAGGTCAATATCTTCAGCCAACAAGAAAACACTTACCGGTTAATCGTTTTGTTCATCCGGACGAGTTTGCTGAGCTGAGAGAGATCGGTTATAATTTAGGTTTTGATTATGTTGAAAGTGGTCCTTTGGTACGTTCTTCTTATCACAGCGAACGTCATGTTATCGCCGGCTACGGAAGAAACAAATGGATCGAAGAAAAAGAAATGATAGTTCAATAATATTTTCCCGCTGCAAAGCGGGATTTTTGTTTGGCTTATGAGAATTCTAATTGCTTTAATGCTGATTTCAATTTCAGCCTCTGCTCAGATCAAGTGGAAGAACGTTGATTCATTATACCAGCCTTTGCCATCTTCGGTTCATGTGTACATGTCCAACGACAGCTTAGATGGAAAACCAAATATCGCTTACTACGTTATCGCTGATCTAAAAGACAAGAAGATTGAATTTACCACAGACACCACAGATGGAAGAAGATTAACACCTAAACAATTTTATGAAAGAGACACGAAACCACTGGTGGTAATGAATTCTACATTCTTTGAGTTTACACATAATAAAAACGTTTCGATGGTAATGAGAAACGGAAAAGTAATTGCTCCGAATCTGCACACAATTCCATTAAGGGGAAAAGATACTTTTAAATATGTTCATGTTTTTCCTTCGGCGATAGGTATTTCAAAAAAGAGAACTGCAGATGTAGCTTGGACATACACAGATAATAAGAAGAAGGTACGCTTCTTATATAAATGCCAGCCTGCCTATGTTGATAGTATTGATAAAATAAAATTACCAATCACTACTTGTTACGACTGTCTATTTTATTATCCAGGTTTAGTGGCACCTAAATGGAAAATGAGAACTGCTGTAGGAGGTGGACCTGTCTTAATACAAAATGGAGAGATCAAAATCACTAATAACGAAGAACGTAAGTTCGGAGGCAAAGCTATCAATGATAAACACCCAAGAACAGCGATGGGATATACAAAGGATAATAAACTCATCATTCTTGTTGTACAAGGTCGTTTTCCAAATATCGCCGACGGTGCTACACTTACACAGGAAGCCCAGATATTAAAAGACCTCGGTTGTTGGGAAGCCCTCAATTTGGACGGTGGAGGCAGTTCTTGTTTATTAGTGAATGGAAAAGAAACCATCAAACCTTCTGATAAAGAAGGTCAACGACCTGTTCCTGCCGTTTTTATTATCACTACCAAATATTAAGCAGCTCATAACCAGCTGTAACTTGTTCCCACCTTGTAATCTGCTCAATTCATCAACAAAAATTATTTCTAAACGGTTTCAACCATTGGCACAGTTTTGTATAAACTATCTTTCGAATACGGATTGAAAAAACCAATATCATGAAAACCACCGCACTGTTTGCATTGCTAACACTCACTTTTATGGGCATTTTTTATGCCTGCACAAAGACTGAGTCCGCTACAGCAGGAACCAACCTCAAGGTGCGTTTGACTGATAATCCCTATAATGCTCAGGAAGTTAATGTTGATATAAGAGAGGTAAGAGTGAATTATAAAGATTCTTCTGAGTGGGCAGTATTACAAACGAATGCAGGTGTTTACAATTTGTTGGGCTTGCAAAACGGTGTCGATACACTACTCGCTTCTGGAACAATCCCCGGAAACTTTTTAGGAGAACTAAGGTTTGTATTGGGAACGAATAATAGTATAAAAATTGGAAATGTGGTGTATCCACTGACAATTCCCAGCGGCTCAGAGAGTGGACTTAAGTTGAAAGTAGGCAGGAAATTAAACAATGGATCAGATGTATTAACAGTTGATTTTGACGCTGAATTGTCAGTACACCAAACAGGAAATGGAGATTATATGTTGAAACCAGTATTAAAGCTCAAGTAAGGATTTTTCTTTCTATTTAAGTTCCCACACCAAAGCCGATGCACCTAATATGGCTGCATCGGCTTCTCTTAATTCAGAGAACACCAATTTGATTTTATTTTGAAAAATAGGTAAGAGGTTCTTCTCCATGTGTTCTTTAGTTGGCTGCATGATCAGTTCACCAGCTTTGATCACTCCACCAAATAAAATGATTGCTTCGGGTGAAGAGAACATGATAAAGTTTGCCAGCGATTCACCTAAAATCTGTCCGGTAAAGCGATATGTTTCTTTTGCAAGTTCATCACCTTGAGCTGCACAATCAAATACAACTTTTGAAGTGATCTCTTCAGGTTTGAACCTACGCATTAAACTTTCTGTAGAACTTTGCTGTAATAATTCTTTGGCCGTTAATGCAATACCTGTTGCTGAACAATAAGCCTCAAGGGATCCATCGAGTGATGTACTCCAATGTGGTCTGCCTTTTGGACGAATGATGGTGTGACCAAGTTCACCAGCAAATCCATCATGGCCATAAATGAGTTGCCCATTAGCGACAATACCGCTGCCAACACCTGTTCCCAAAGTGATAACAATAAAATCCTTCAACCCTCTTGCTGCACCGTACATCATTTCGCCAACAGCTGCTGCATTTGCATCGTTGGTGAGTACACAAGGAACCCAGAATTTTTCAGACACCATTTTCGACAAAGGCACTACGCCTTTCCACCGAAGATTTGGTGCATAATCAATGGTGCCCGTATAAAAATTTCCGTTCGGAGCTCCAATACCAATGCCTTTAATCTTATAATCATGCTGCTGCTCCATAATTGGAACAAGAGCACTGTGTAAAGCTTCTACAAAAGCTTCAGGTGTTTCATGATCATCTGTTCTTAAATCACCTTGTTCAATGATCTCACCTCTATGATTTACGATACCATATTTAGTATTTGTGCCACCGATGTCAACACCTATTGCAAGTTCCATTGGGTTAAGCTGAGTCATTCGTTAGTATTTTGGAGTGATGCCGATGTAATTAGCCGGAGTAATCTTCTTCAACTCTTTCTTTACAGCAGCAGTTACCTTTAATGTGTCGATAAATTTATGGATAACTATTTTATCTATCTGATGATTTCCTCTGGTTAGTTCTTTCAAGGTTTCATAAGGATTTGGATAACTATCACGCCGGAGAACGGTTTGAATGGCTTCGGCAACCACAGCCCAGTTGTTCTCAAGATCTGCCTTTATCTTCTGCTCATTAAGCACCAGTTTATTCAAACCTTTCTCGATTGAACGAAAAGCAAGAATGGTATGTGCTATAGGTACTCCAATATTCCTCAACACAGTTGAATCAGTAAGATCTCTTTGCAAACGGCTAATCGGAAGTTTTGCAGATAGATGTTCCAGTAAAGCATTAGCGATCCCAAGATTTCCTTCTGCATTTTCAAAGTCAATCGGGTTTACTTTATGTGGCATAGCTGATGAACCTACTTCACCTTTTTTTACTTTTTGCTTGAAGTAATCCATGCTAACGTAAGTCCAAATGTCACGACAGAGATCAATCAAAATATTATTGATGCGTTTTATGGTATCGAATTGTGCTGCAAGATTGTCGTAGTGTTCAATCTGAGTGGTGAACTGTTGACGTTGCAAACCCAAGACCTGCTCAACAAATTCGTTTCCCAATTTCACCCAATCTTTATTACCAAAAGCAATGTTATGTGCATTAAAGTTTCCAGTGGCTCCACCAAATTTTGCAGAGTAAGGAATATAAGAAAACAGCTGTACCTGGCTTTCCAACCTTTCGATAAATACCATGAGTTCTTTACCAAGTGTTGTAGGAGAAGCAGGCTGTCCATGAGTTCTTGCGAGCATTGAAATGTTCTTCCAACTTACAGCAAGATCATGAAGTTGCTTTTGTAAGTTGATCAAGCCTGGCAGCCATTCATGCTCCATGCTGTGTTTCCAACTTAAAGGGATTGCCGTATTGTTAATGTCTTGAGAGGTTAAACCAAAATGCACCCATTCTTTTACGTCTTCAACACCAAGTTTAGAAAGTTGTTCTTTCAGGAAGTACTCAACTGCTTTAACGTCGTGATTGGTTGTGGCTTCGATCTGCTTTATCTGCTCTGCATCATCTAAAGAAAAATTTGCAGCAACATTTCTTAACTGTTGTTTTGCTTTTGCTGCAAGCTTAAAAAACTTCTTATCAGCAAGGAAAATGAAATATTCTACTTCAACAAGCACACGATATTTTATTAAAGCATACTCAGAGAAATATTCATCCAGATGCGAAAGTTGTTTTCGGTAACGACCATCAATTGGTGAGATAGCAGTCAGGCTGTTGAGTTCCATTTATACAGTTGAGTTTTGATATTTAGATAGCCAGCTGTTGTTCTACTATTGATCTTCTGTTGTTGCCAATTTGCTGCTTCGACACAAAAATTGCTCACTTCTACGTTTCGAACATTTTTCAAGAAGTTTCTGGTTCCTAGTTCCTCATTTTGTTTCTCGTTTGCTCTTGAAACTTTATAAAGGTCTCAAAATTTTAGCTGAATGAGAAACGATCAACCAGAAATAAGAGACGAGAAATATTCTTCAGTACAAGAGTGCGACGCAACGAGGCTGATAGAAGTCATGAAGCTGGTCTCCTAAAAAGTATTTCCTTTGCGGCTCAAATTTACACGAATTGAGCAAGATAAGAGTTGGAGCGGTAAGTTATTTGAATACGAAGCCTTTGCTTTATGGAGTAAAACGTTCTTCATTGTTGAATGATATTGAACTAATTGAGGAATACCCGTCTAAGGTGGCTGATATGCTGCTGAATGATGAGATTGATGTAGGACTGGTGCCTGTGGCTATTATTCCGAAAATGAAGGAACACTATATCATCACGGATTTTTGTATTGGAGCGGAAAGTGAGGTTGCTTCTGTATCGTTGTTTAGTGAAGTTCCGATTACCGAGGTTGAAAAAGTGCTGCTGGATTATCAAAGCAGAACTTCAGTGAACCTGGCTAAAATACTAATGAGGGATTTCTGGAAAGTATCGCCTGTTTTGGAAAATGCAAGACCTCACCTAAATCCTCTCCAAGGGAGAGGACTTTTGGCAGATGATTATTTAGGCATGATCAAAGGAACAACTGCAGGTGTGGTGATAGGAGATAGAGCTTTGCAACAAAGAAAAGTCTCAGCCTATAATTACGATCTGGCTGCTGCATGGCGAAAGATGACGAATCTGCCATTTGTTTTTGCAGCATGGATAGCTAATAAGCCTTTAGAAATGGAGTTCATCAATCAATTTAACCAGGCAAATGCACTTGGCTTAGGAATGATTGACGAGGTAGTGAAAGAGAATCCGTATGCGTATTACGATTTGAACACATATTACACTAAAAACATAAGTTATGAACTCACTTCAGCAAAGAGAAATGGATTGAACCTTTTTTTAAAGCTGTTGCAAGGCTGATAATGTTTCCTGTATTTTTGGCGGCATTTAACAAGCCTCCAAATGAAGCTAAGTACCATCAGGTTTTTAAAAGATTTTATTCTCTATACCGGAGTGCTCCGGATTTTTTCTCCTTTGAATCATAGTTTCCAGTTCATTTCGAACTTCAATAAGATGAGAAGTTGGATAAGTGATCACAAGAATGATCTGCTGCTGAATGATTTTTATTCCAGTAAAAGGGATTATAACAAACGCTACCAGTTGTATGATACAGTGGCAAAGCATTATCAAATTGATAGCAAGGAAATTCTATACATGGAGTTTGGTGTGGCTGCGGCTCATTCTTTTAAATGGTGGCTGGCGAAGAATGTAAATCAAGGTTCTGAGTTCTATGGTTTCGACACGTTTGAAGGATTACCGGAAGATTGGGGAAGGCATTTTAAGAAAGGCGATATGAGTGCATCGCTTCCAGATATTGATGATAATAGAGCTGGATTTTACAAAGGAATTTTCCAGGATACTGTTCACGGTTTTATTCAGCAGCATGAAGATTCTCTGAGAAATAAGCAGAAGGTAATTCACATGGATGCTGATCTTTTTTCTTCTACAATCTTTGTGCTGTCTCAATTGCATCCCTACTTAGAAAGAGGAGATATCATCTTCTTTGATGAGTTTAATGTAGCCAATCATGAGTACCAAGCTTTCAAGATATTTACAGAGGCTTTTTATGTAAAGATGAAGCCTGTTGCAGCAGTGAATAATTTTTACCAGGTAGCTTTTGTAGTGGAGTAATTTAGAAATATGAGGTAAGAAGTAGGAAGTAAGAGAAACACAAGATTGTTGGATATTGTACTTCTTACATTAAATTTCGTTCTTCCGCTAATACCAAAGTCTTGCCTCCACTTTTTCTAAATACAGCATTGTTTCTTTTGAAAGCGGTGTTCGCTTTTCTTTCTTTGGAATGGATAAAATTTGTTTCCAACCCTGGAAGTAGCCGTTAAGGTTAAAACTCGTTTCTTTCAAGTATTGAAAAGACCACATGACGGCAGTTGAAAAGTAATAGAGAGTTGGTAAGTACCTGTAAGCTACTTTGGCTTTGTTTACCCACATCATCCTTAGTTTATCTGCTTTTGTTTTTCTTCCCAGTGGAGATTCTTTGTGTAGCATCACTATGGATGCATCATACTTGATGCAGTAGCCTTTTTCCAGGATTCTATAGCTGAGATCATACTCTTCCATACCGTAGAAAAATTCTTCTGGTAAGTTGCCAACCTCTTGCAAAACTGTTTTACGAATTGCATGTGCACCACCTGCAAAATAGTAAGTGAAGAATTCCTTCTTGTCTTTGAATAGCTTGTACTTTTTGTGGGGCAAACCATTCACCTGCATTATTAAAGTATCGTAATACAATACTTTGAATGAAACGATACCGATTGGTTTGTTGTCAATTCCTTTGTTATTAAAAGACCTCACCACATTCTGCAATGCATCTTTGTTTTGAAGAACTGCATCATCGTCGAGAAAGATGATGATATCACCTTCTGCAAATTGTAAAGCAAAATTTCTTCCTTTGGTTACACCTAAGTTGGAAGGTGCATCAATGTATTTAAAAGGAAGTTCGGTGTGTGTTTCGGCATATTGCTTTACGGCTGAGTAATCTGAAGTGGAGGCATTGTTCACTAAGACCACATCCTGCAATAAATGTTTTGCCTGGTTGAGTGTGGTGATGTTTTGCAGCAGTTCTAACGCATCATCAGGACGATTGTAGGTTATTATAACAAAACTCAGGGGCTTCACGGTTGCAAGATAGTTTTGTATTGCTGATTAAAAGTTTCGATGCCGAAGTTTTTGAATGCATATTCTGTTGCAGCAATTGAGAGTTCTTGTAATTTCTCATCTGAAAGATCATTTAGCCACTCATTAGCCTCTCTTTGTACAACCTCACTTTCTGTTGAACTGAAAAGGAAACCATTACTTCCATTAATGTGATATGGAATGTCTCCAACAGGGGTGGACATGATGACACAACCTCTCGCCATTGCTTCCATTAATACTAAAGGAAAGCCCTCAGTTGAGGATGGGATTATCACTACATGATTTTGACAGTAGAGTGAGTGGAGTTGGGAATAGTCATTGATATTTCCTGGTGCTTTAACGTTCGAAGGGAGATCTCTCACTAAATTTTCTGGCATATCGCCAGCTAAAGTGAATTCTAAAAATGGGTTTCTAATTGCTATCTTGATGAACAATTCAGGACGCTTTTCTGGTGTCCCTCTTCCGACAAACAATACTTTCAAGGGACCTTGAAAAATCTTGAAACAAGATTCACTTGGAAGTTCAATGGCATTTGAGATGAACTGAATTCTTTCTCCAAATTTTTCTGGAACATTGAGTTGTTTATATTGCTGGAGATGTTCTTCGATTCGCCTTCTGCTAATCATCACAGTTGTAGGGATAAAGGGCAAAAAGGGAATGCGTATCCATGAAAAGCTGTTGAAGGAATGAATGAGCTCAACTTGCTTAATATCTTTTCTGATCCATGGACTGATCTTGTAACCAAAATTTGATTGTCCGTTAAAGACGACTGGCTTTTTCTTTTGCCTGTTGATATAAGCCGAGATCTTCCCACGCCAAATGAACTTAAGGAAGTAGAATAAGGTTAAGTCAACATACCTGGAAATATCCCTGATCTCACAACCTGTGTTTTTGAATTCGGACAGAAAACGTTCATCAACGGATTTCCGGGTAAAAAAGATAATGCAGTTTTTACTTCCAATAGCTTTTACTATAGAAGCATGTACTTGTTCCGCACCACCGGTGTGATAAAAGGGAAAGAAGTAATAGATCTCGTATTCTTTTTGCAACGGATCAAAGCTGGCAAGTAATCTTCCCAGTAGGATGAAAGGATACATCAGTACATTTTCAATCTTCCGTTTCAATATGTATCCGCTATACTTCAACTGAATTTTTGTTTTACAGATTTCCCAAATGCCATAAACCTATCCTGCATCATGGTTATAGCAACAGCTGATTCAAATTTGCTCCACTTTCTTTGCTTCCACCTTTCTATTAGGAAGTTTTTTTTGCAGAAGTAATTTTTATATCGGGGATTCTGACTTTTGAGATAGGTATTCGTTACAGAAGTTGGATGTTCACGATAGTAGAGTAGTGATTGAGGTAGTTTTTCAATCACTAATCCATCTGCTAATATTCTCAACCAAAGATCATAATCTTCAATGTTTTTTTGGCTTGTAGCGTACTTGTATTTTTTTAATACATCTGCTTTTGCCATGATGGTTGGATGAGCCAAACAATTCTCTTTCACCATTGCCTTTCTTATCGAATTTGCTGAAGCCGTTGCTCTGTCCAACTTCCACTCTGCTTTTTCATTTCCTTTTTCATCAATGATCTTGATAAACGTTCCTGCAACATCAGTTTCAGGATGATGTATTAACCAGTGTACTTGTTTTTCTATTCGGTCATTTACAGCAATATCATCTGCATCCATCCTGGCTATATATTCTCCTTTTGCTTCATCAATGGCTCGATTGAGTGAAAAGATCAATCCTTTATTGCCATGGTTTTCTAAAATCCTGATTCGCTGGTCGTTTAAGCTGGAAAGGATCTCGTTTGTTTTATCTGTTGATCCATCGTTTACAATGATCAGTTCAAAATTATCGTACACCTGTTCCAGTATACTGGCTACAGATGATGTAATGTATTTCTCACAATTATATGCCGGAAGTATAATACTGACCAGTGGCAACCACATGCTTGCAAGATAATCAATAAAAAAACTGCCCCACCTTAGCAGGGCAGTTGTATTTGTGGAGTTTTAGACTTCTTTATTTACGAGTACTTCTTTTTTCTTGTATGTCTGCCAGAAGCCAAAGCCTAATAAAACCAGCATCAATACTGAGGATACTATTGTTACTGTGCTTCCGATCTTGTGGCTTTGTGGCTCAAACTTAAATTCAATGGTATGGTCTCCGGCAGGAATTGGCATTGCCCGTAAAACATAATTCGCTTTTACAAACTCAGCTTCTTTTCCATCGATGAAAGCTTTCCAGCCTTTATCATAGTAAACTTCACTGAATACAGCGAATTGAGGAGAAGATGATTTGGTTCCATAAACCATTACATCATTATCATTTTTCTGTAGTTGAATCGTTGCAGAAGAATCAAAGTTGAAAGGTTTGTTAGCAGCTTTTTCAAAAGAACGGTCGATAACAACCGTTTGGTTTGGCTGCAAACTGTCTAATGCTGCAATTTCTTCTTTAGCTCCATTCACCCATTTAATGTCTTTCACAAACCATGCAGCACCTAAAGCACCAGGATTAGGTATTACTTGTGGTGCATTACCTTCTCCAACATTTATTACATACTTTGTATTCAGCATATTAATTACAGGCATACAGTTCGGAAATTTGTACAACTGCTTTTCAATCAAGTCCTGGTAAATACTCAGTTTCGCCGGATGATAACCACCGATTGATTTATGGTAGTAAGCTGTCATAGCTCCCTGATTGAAAGCTCCCTGAATTCCCCCGTATCTTAAATCAAGCACACGGTAGTAACTTTTATCCTGTAGTATTTGTTGATCTTCTGGTTTTGGATCAAAGTTGCTCATCTCGTACTCTTCTTGATCCTGGTACATTTCACTGGTCAGGTATTTTGCATCTACGCTAACCAGGTCGATGAAAGCAAATAATCCTATAATGATCAAAGCAACTTTGCTGCTGATTTTTTTCTTCAAAGAGAACCAAAGTGTTCCTGCAGCAATGGCAACGAATACTAACGAACGAAGAATATCCATCAGGAACAAATTCTCCCGGTCTTCCTTCATTCCGGCAATAAATGCTTTGACTGCAGCCTGAATTTGCTCAGGATAATTTCCAATTCCGCTGAGTAAGGTTTTGTCAGCTTCACCTTTATAATCAAAAGAAGCGTACATCAGCAAGGCAATTCCAAATACTCCGGCTACGAGGTATAAACCTTTTTTATATTTATTAATAAGGTCAGAAGTGTTTGTGTTAGCAACAGCAAATACCAATTTATCAAGCGTTAATACGGCTAACATTCCCAAAAGGAAAGTTGGTATCACGATCGTCATGCTTGGAGCTCTGAACTTATTGTAAAAAGGAAGATGCTGCAACATGAATCTATTAAACTCAGGAAAAAAGGAACCCCAACTCAATAAAATGGCAAAGACGATAGCACCTAAAGCCCACCATTTGTGCTTGTTGTTTAAAACAAAGAAACCAATCAAAGCAAGAAAGCAAACGATTGCTCCAACATAAGGTGGACCATTTGTACCACCGATTCCTCCCCAATAGTAAGAGTATTGTAATTGCTGTGCTATTTGTGGTGCTGGAGATTCACTTACCTTCTGATAGGCTTTTGATTCTTCCGGAGCGATCTCTAATCCCAAACTACTTCCGCCAAACATTCGAGGGAACATCATTACCATCGGTTCGGCTTTTGCCATGCTGTAACTCAAAGCGTAATCTTCGTTCAAGCCATCTTTACCAACTTTACTTTTATCATCAGCTAATTGACTACCACCCCTGATCGTTTCTTTTGAATACTCGTAAGTGGTAAACAATGTAACGGCATTGGATAAAACGCCAACCAATCCAGAAACAATGGCAAACACAGAAGCCAAAACCATGTGTTTCCATTGCTTTGTTAAGATCCAATGAACTGCATATCCGATCGACATGATAAATGCAATGATCAATGCATAATAAGTGATCTGTAAGTGATTCACACTGATGAGAGCACCGGCGAAAGCTGCTGTTAATCCTGCACCGAGCCAGTATCGCCGTTCATAGATCATTATCAACCCTGCAATTAGTCCAGGCATTAAAGCAATGGATAACATTTTTGTGTCGTGACCAGCTCCAATAATTACAGGATTATAGGTTGCATAGGCATAAGTTAGAGCTCCAATAATTCCCACGTATGGGTTCACACGTAAAACCAGGCAGAATATATAAAAGCAAATACATGCCAGAAAGAAGAAGTTGAAAGGCTTTGGAAGAAATAATGAGAGCACTTCCTGAACATAATAAGGCACTACATTGTTTGCTTCTGTGGCAATCATGTAACCCGGCATACCGCTGAACATACTTTCCGTCCAAAGAGGAGCGTTACCATGTTTAGCCTTATAGTCGTGAATATCCTTTGCCATTGCTTTCCACTGGGTAATATCATGCTGCTGAACTACTTTTCCTTCAAGGGCAGGTTTACAGTAGACTAAAGCAACGATCAGAAACACACCCACAGCAATAATGTGTGGAATCAGGGGCTTCCAGGAAAAATTCTTCATTTTCAACTTTTAGGAGGTAGCAAAATAATGTTATTTTACACGAATTGTTTATGAGAACATTACTATTTCTTTCTAGGGTAGCGGTTTTGATGAACCTGATGTTTTTACTGTTTGTTGCCGGACGATTTAACCTAATCCCTCTGGATAACAACTATCTGAATGGATTGATCATTACGACAGGCTGGCTTATTTCGCCTTTAGTAAATATATTGTTGCATCCAATTTTGTTCATAATGCTCTTGGTAAGAAAGGGTGCGGTGACAATTCCTACATGGATCATCATCTTCAACTTATTCTGCTTCATCTTTCAAATATTCTTCTTCTTTTTATCATGATACACAACATCGTAAAAGACAAGTCCACAAGGCTGTTCATTCTACTTGCCGGAGTTTTCATTGCAAATGCACTGATAGCAGAGGTGATAGGAGTGAAGATATTCTCTCTGGAGAAGACATTGGGCTTTGAGCCTTTCAGTTTTTCCCTGCTTGGAGAAAATGGGTTGGGATTCTCACTCACAGCCGGAGTTTTACTTTGGCCGGTAGTATTTGTGATGACCGATATCATTAACGAGTACTATGGACCAAAAGGAGTGAAGCTGTTATCTTATTTAACTGTTGGATTAATCGCTTATGCCTTTTTGGCTTTTACACTTGCTATCTGGCTTGTACCTCCTAGCTGGTGGAATGGCTCTAGCCCAAACGTACCTGATCTGCAAAATTCCTACAAAGCAGTACTTGGTCAAAGCAATTGGATCATTATTGGTTCTTTAGTTGCTTTTTTAATTGGGCAGATAGTTGATGTTCTGGCTTTTCAACAGATCAAAAAAGCCACAGGAGAAAACAAGATATGGCTCAGATCGACTGGCTCAACGCTTATCTCGCAGTTAATTGACAGTTATATTGTACTAATAATCGCTTTTTATATCGGAGCTGATTGGAGCATTGCAAAAGTGTTGGCAATCGGAACAGTGAATTACATCTACAAGTTTTTGATGGCTGTTATCTTAACACCTGTTATCTACCTTGTACATAACATTATAGAGAAATATCTAGGTCATGATCTTTCGGCAAAAATGAAGCAATCTGCAATGGGAAGAGTTGATGAAGCTCCTGGCGATATTCCTACAGCAGGCTAAAACTTCTTTTTAAGTAGACCTACCACAATTTTATCAATCGGTAGATCCATTACTTCAGGTGATAGTTCATCCCATTCTATCCATCTGAATACTTCAGCTTCTCCTTTTGGATCAGAAACCTGGTTTGGCGCAAAATCAAATCTGTTAGTCTTTGTATCAAGCTTACTTACATCTCCATGAACGAAATAATAGATCGAAATGATCTGATCGCTGTTATTAAATGCAGATATCTGGAAAAAATCAGTTGTGTAAAGGTGTTCTCCAATTGTTACATCTAAACCTGTTTCTTCTTTAAATTCTCTTTTCAGGCAATCTCTCGATCCTTCACCAAATTCAAGACCTCCACCGGGAAATTTAGTGAAGTAATGTCCCCTGATGTATTCATCACTGACCAATACTCGTTTGTTGCTATCCATCAGTACACCATAAACCCGGATGTTGAACTTGCCCATTACCTGAACATTCTTTGCCTGAAAAAGAACCAGCCGATCACCACCGAGATAATCAGTGATATCACTGCTACTAACTCAAATGCATAAGGAGATTTTTCAAATCCGTTTGGAACATTCATCCCAAATATGCTGGAGATCAGTACCGGGAAAGTGAGTACAATAGTGATCACTGCCAACCTCTTTAAAACCTGGCTCTGATTATTCGCAATAATACTGGCAAAAGCATCTAGCGTACTGCTGAGGATGTTCGTATAAATATTTGCCATCTCCAAAGCCTGTGAAGTATCTACAACCAAGTCACCAAGGAACTCTCTTTCTTCATCAGTTAAGCCCAGAAAATTGGTTCGTTCCAATTTCATTAAAAGCATTTCGTTACTGCGAAGTGCGGTTACGAAGTAAACCAGGCTCTTTTGAATTCTCATCAGGTTCAACAACTCTTCATTCCTGCTGCTGTCGTAAAGTTTTTGCTCATACATGTTGCGACGATGGTTCACCTCTTTCAGATATTCCATAAAATTCTGAACGATCTTTTCGAAGATCTTCAGCACCATCATATTTCTTTTATCCGGATGGCGTCTTTCGAAACTGTTCAGGAATTTTTTTATCGCAGCGTTATCAAAAGAGTTTACAGTAACGATCTGGTTGTGCGTTAAAATAATGCAGATCGGGATTGTAATGTAAAATGCATCACTGTCGTTGAAAGAGTTATTCTCAGTAGGGGTTTTTATTACTACGAATTTTACATTGTCCTCCAGTTCGTAACGAGGTCTTTCATCAATATCCAGTGAGTCACGCAAAAATTCGATCGGTACTTCCAGACCTTCACTCAATTCCACAAACTCCTCTTCCTTCAAAGGAGGTGAAACATTCACCCAAACCCCATTTTCAGGTTTGTCAATTTCTACAGTTTGGCTGTTGATATTCTTGAAGTACTGGATCATTCCGAATGGATATCGGCGAAAGTAAAGCAAATAATTATGAGGTCAGCTGTAGGGTTTCATTCATCGTCCCTTCCCGTACGTACGGGACTCTTGTACTGATGGAACAGACTTGATACTTGATGCTGATCTGATGAAGTTTGTGGGGCTTAATTAATTGCGAAGTTTACAAACAGAGATATTTTCGAGCTATACCGTTTTGATCTAAACACAATCAACCTCAAACCAGCATCCAGTAACTAGCATCTAGAAACAAGCAACCAGTATCTAGTCAACTAGTTCAACCTCTCCTTTATACACAAACGTCGCAGGACCGCAAAGCCAGATATTCGTAAAGTTTTCTTCGTCAATCTTGTCGAATTCAACAGCAAGTTTTCCGCCTAAGGTTTCTACTTCAACACGATTAAAGCCCTTGTCGTTATGAGCACTAACCAGTGCTGCTGCTGTAACACCTGTACCACAACTAAAGGTTTCATCTTCCACACCTCTTTCGTAAGTACGAACAAAAATGTGATCTTCTTGCTGCTCAACGAAGTTTACGTTGATGCCTTCTTTCTCAAATTGCTTATTGTAGCGAATGTCTCTTCCCTCATTGTAAACATTCAGCCCACGGATCTCATTCACCGGCTTTATATAATGTGGTGATCCGGTATTGAGTATGGAATCACCCCGATGGTGTTCAACTTTGCTTACATCAAGCATTTTCAGGTTTACCCAACCTTTATCATCAATATTGGCTTCATGATCTCCATCAATCGCAATGAATTTATAAGTGCCTCTCTTAACACCAACATCATAAGCAAATCTCACCAGGCACCTTCCGCCATTGCCACACATACTACTTTCCCTGCCGTCTGAGTTGTAATACTTCATCTCAAAATCATAAGCTGCTTTTGTATTCAAAAGCATCAGTCCATCTCCACCAATACCAAACCTCCTGTCGCAAATAAATTTCACCTGCTTTCGGCTAAGTTCAATTTCTCCGTTACGATTGTCGATGATAACAAAATCGTTTCCGGTACCGTGATATTTGTAAAATGTAAGCTTCATAAGGTTGAAGGGTTTTCAACCTTCAAAAGGTTGGAAACCCTGTTATCAATTAGATCAATACAACTTCGTTTCGTTCATCTCTTTCTTTCCAATGCACTTTCACTTTCTGGGAGGCAAAGGTGTCAATCGCTCTGCCACAGTAATCCGGCTGAATAGGTAGTTCCCGACTAAACCTTCGGTCGATCAATACACACAATTCTACTTTAGATGGTCTGCCAAAATCCAGCAAAGCATCCAGTGCTGCCCTGATGGTTCTTCCGGTGAATAATACATCATCAACCAGGATAACCTGCTTGTTCTCTATGCTGAAAGGAATATCTGTTTTGTTTGCGATATGGAATTCTTTTCTAACATCGTCCCTGTAAAAGGTGATGTCGAGTTTTCCATATGGAAAATCATCCTTACAAAGATGTTTAAGCTGAGCAACGATCTTATCACTTAAAAAGATTCCTCTTGGCTGCAAACCAATAATGGCTGTATCCTTCAGCTCAAGATGATTTTCGTAAATATGCCTCGCCAGCCTTTTTACGGTGATCTCAACTTGTTCTTCTGTAAGGATCGACTTCAATTCCAAAGATTTAACTGTAAAAGTAAACCAGTGTAGTCACTAAAAAAATTATTCGGCTTTTGGCTTAATGCTCAGCTTTGGCACCACAGACATAACAAGCATCACTGCCGAAAAACCTACAAGTAGGAATAAGGCAGGTTTTTTTATCGGGCATTCACCCATTAAACAGCTGGAAACAAGAATATAGTTGCGAATACTCCATGCAAGATTGAACATGGTGAAGAAGAAGTTTATGCGTTTCGCCCACACTTTGGGTATGGCAAATAGAATAATGGAACAACTTGTAATGTAGATATTCATCAAGCCAGGTCTCCCGAAATTCGTATTCGGAGCATTCATTCCTTCAATTACAAGATTCGTTCGTTCTATTACAGCCCAAGGGAAAAAGCAGGTAATGGTCACAGCAATGGCAGCAAGAATACCGATCAACTGAGAATACTTCATAGCTAAATTTAAAAGACCCTGAAGTTGCCTTCAAGGTCTGTTTTAAGAGGTCCCGAGCGGATTCGAACCGCTGTGGAAGCTTTTGCAGAGCTCTGCCTAGCCACTCGGCCACAGGACCATTTGTAAATCGCTGCGAAAATAGGATAAACAGCCTAATGTTCAAATTTGAAAATGTGACAATTTGAAAATGCATGCTGATTATCAGATTAATCATTTGCATATTTTCACCTTTGCTAATTAAACCATATGAATCGAATTGCTGAAAGTGAACTGATCATTACCAATCGTGGATCTATCTATCATATTGACCTTAGACCAGAAGAACTTGCTGATACCGTTATCACTGTTGGAGATCCTAACCGTGTTGCAGAAGTGAGTAAATACTTTGATATAGTTGAAGTGAAGCGTCAGCACAGAGAATTTATAGCACATACCGGTTTTGTTGGGAAGAAAAGACTAACTGTTATATCCAGTGGAATTGGACCAGACAATATTGATATTGTTTTAAATGAGTTGGATGCAGTTGCCAACATTGATTTTGAAACGAGAACAATTCGTCCAAATCTCAGATCACTTACGATCATCCGAATGGGAACTTGTGGTGCTTTGCAAGCTGATGTACCGGTTGACAGCTTTGTTGCAGGAACACATGGTATTGGCTTTGATAACCTACTTCATTATTACAGGCTGGAAAATAACCAGGAGGAGAGAGAGATACTGCAAAACTTTGCTGCCCATACTCAATTGCAAGGTTCAGTAATGCCTTACATTGCCAGCTGTAGTTCTCACATCATAAAAAACTTCGTTGATGGTTTTCACCAGGGAATCACTGTTACCTGTCCGGGTTTTTATGGACCACAGGGAAGAGTATTAAGGCTTGGTTTGGCTAATCCACATTTGATCGACAGGCTGGAGCATTTTCGTTTTGGGAACCACCGTATCGCTAATTTTGAAATGGAAACCAGTGCCATTTACGGCTTGGGTAAACTTTTGGGTCACCAATGCTTAAGTGTGAATGTTATCGTAGCCAACAGGGTGAGAAAAGAATTTAGTAAAGATGGAAAAGCTGCAGTTGAAGGTTTGATAAAGAAAGGGTTGGAGGTGATAGAAAAGATATAATGAGATTGCTGAAAGAAACACTTTTCTGGTTCGGAATATTGGTTATTAATGCCATAGCAGTTGGATTGATCTCAATTCTGTTTTTAGGATATCCTCCAACATCAGAAGGGCAACAAGAAACATTGGTTGCAAATTACTTTCTAAGATGCCTTCTTTATGTAGGCATTGTAAGTTTGATTGCTTCGTCTCTTGTATTTGCTATAAGCAAATGGGTAAAGCCTGATATTTTGAAAGCGATAAAACCTACTAAAATATTTGCAGCAGACTTTCTATTCTTAATTATATTCTTTTTGGTGCTCTGGTGGTATTTGAGGCTGTGATCACTTACTTCTTCACCTTCTTCTCAACCAACTCCTTCCGTTTCATCCATTTACTGATGGGCTGACGCTACACCTCGTACACATAAAAAGGAAACTCATACCCTTGCTTGTGCAAAATAGGAACAGCCACATTAAACACCTTCACTCCACCTGCAACTTCACCCTCCAGCACACCAATATGTGCATGACCATGAAAACAAGCCTGAACATTTCTCCGTGTGAGTGGCTCCGATAAACGAGAACATCCGAGGAAAGGGAAAATGGCTTCCGGCTCACCAACAATAGTTGCCTTGGCAGGAGAGTAGTGCAACAAGGCTATCTTTTTTATGTTGTCGTATTCCTGATCTAGTCTTGCTAATGCTCTGTCTAATCTCAGTGCTTCATCCACAGCTTCCTGAACAAAAGCTTTCATGGCACCTTCACCAAACATAGAGAGCTGGTGATTATCGAATCCACCACCAAAACCTTTGATGCCGGCAAAGCCTACACCTTTAATTATGATGCTTTCTCCATCTAACACATGTACATGATCGGTTTGCAGAATCTGGCGGATCAGCTTATGCCTTCCTTTTTCAAAATCATGATTACCCAGCACCATCACCACGGGAATATTGCAGTTTCTCAACTCTTCACTCAACACATGGGCTTCACTTTCATCTCCAGTATCGGTAAGATCACCACAAATCAGCAGAATATCAGCTTGTCTGCTTACTTCTTTAAAATATTCCACCCATTTGCCTTTATCCGTTTCTTTTATATGGATATCTGCAACCGCAGCAATGCGTATTTTTTTACCTTCTTCTTGCATGGCTACACCGTTTTAATGGTTGTGGCTTTGTAATCCCACTCCTTGACATCTATGGCATATTGTGTTTGGTCGATGATCGGACCACGACAAACTTTCTCCCAGGGTGATGGCATATCATATTGCTCAGCTGCTCTTGCCATCAGATCATCAAACAACCATTTCGGAATGATGTCCATATACTCAGAAGGATAGGTGAACTGAAACAGGATTATCGCCGATAACAACAAATGCCAATGCGGATCCATCCTTTTCAATATCCACTTCCAATCCATGTTTTTGCCATAGCGAACCAACAAATGGTTGAGGTCAGCTCCATCAAATCTTTCCCTGTTCTGAACATATACTTTGCACCAGAAAAGCTCTTCAGCAGGGATGAACTTCACTTTGTGATCTGCAAAAAGTCCTTCCGGAGCTCTTTCGTACCAGCTATCATCAACCCGACAAATGTTGTTTACCGTATCCCAGATGATATCTATGAAATAATCTCCGTTAAACACTTTTGCCAGCCAGCGAACATCGTAAAGCTGTGTTTTGTAGCCTTTTTCCTGGAAAAATTTCAGGATCTTAGGATACTCCGTTGGTTTACAGAATATGTCCAGGTCTTTTGTATCCCTGTAAATGCCGGTGTAATGAAACATGGCAAATGCTCCACCTAACATGTATTGAGCTCCACTCTCATCTAATAACTGCAAAGCCTCTTGATAAAAGGCGTTTGCTTCTCGTTTCTGTTCTTCTGTAACTACCATATTACCAGAACATTAATAAAACTTGTGCCAATCAACAGGTAACAATACAGGCTTTAGCTACAGCGATTTATTGAAATTTCCGATGGGTAAAAAACTAACCAGAAGAAGTGTTGGCAGCCAGCTGAAGTACTTCGTGGCATCGTCTCTTGCTACGCTCAGTTCACAGTTCCGTTTTTATGGCATCATGTAGAACCTTCAGCTCTCACCATGTGTTATGAATAAACATCAATCTAAAACCTAATTTTACCGCCATGAAGCTTTTGCCCGGATTTATTCTTGTTTGTAGCCTTCTTTCCTGTGAAAGAGCTATTGATCCAAAGCTGCAGGATCAAACACCAAAGCTGGTGGTAGATGCTCAGATTGAACAAGGCTCGGCTCCTTTAGTTGTACTTACCAAATCAATTGGATACTTAAGTTCTATCAGTGCAAGCCAGCTTTCAAATTCGTTCGTTAGAAATGCAATAATCACAGTTTCTGATGGTACAAGAACACATCAGCTAAAAGAATTTGCCTTTCCTGTACCCAATGGAACAGTTTATTTCTACACCAATGATCCAACTCAGCCTACCACGGCTTTCGTTGGTCAAATTGGTAAAACTTACAGTCTTACCATCCAGGCAGAAGGCAAAACCTATACATCCAGCACAACCATTCCTCAGCCCACTAAAAAAGTGGACTCGATCTGGTGGAAACTAACTCCGAAACAAGAGCCAGGCAGAGAAGCAGTTCTATGGTCAAGAGTTACAGATCCTGTAGGTTATGGTAATTACATACGATATTTCACCAGGCGAAACAGCGGACAATTTCTGCCGGGTTGGTACTCAGTTTACGATGATCAGTTTGTAGATGGCAAAACCTACGATCTGCAAGTTGATGCCGGGCAAGACAAAAATGTTCCAAGAGACGACTCAACTAACTCAGTCTATTTTGCAAAAGGAGATACAATCACAGTTAAGTTCTCTAACATTGATAAAACCACTTATGACTTCTGGCGAACCTGGGAATTCTCGTTTGATGCTATCGGAAATCCTTTTGGAACACCCACTAAGATCCAGGGAAATATTTCAAATGGAGCTTTGGGTGCTTTTAGTGGTTACACGGTTCAGTTGAAAACACTCATTATTCCTAAGTAGTAAGGTTGTGGAAAATTAAACGACTTAAGTAAAAGCATACCCTTCAAATTTGTGCTATGGAAATTGCAGAGAAAGTTCATTTACTCATCATCGGTTCAGGACCAGCAGGATATACAGCAGCTATTTACGCTGCAAGAGCAAATATGAACCCTGTTTTATACCAGGGAATTCAGCCTGGTGGACAGCTTACTATTACTACTGAAGTCGAGAATTACCCAGGTTTTCCTGATGGTGTTCAGGGACCTGAAATGATGGTTCATTTCGAGACCCAGGCAAAAAGAATGGGAGCTGATATCCGTTATGGATTGGCAACTAAAGTTGATTTTTCAGCTCAGCCATATAAAGTTGAGATTGACGAAGAAAAATGGATCGAAGCTGATGCTGTGATTATTTCAACCGGAGCATCTGCAAAATGGCTCGGCATTCCAAGTGAGCAAAAATTGAACGGTTTTGGCGTTAGTGCCTGTGCTGTTTGCGATGGCTTTTTCTTCAGGAATAAAGAAGTTGCCATCGTAGGAGCCGGAGATACTGCAGCTGAAGAAGCTTTATATCTTTCCAAACTCTGCACAACGGTTCACATGATCGTTCGTCGTGAAGAAATGAGAGCCAGCAAGGTGATGCAGGAAAGAGTGAAGAACACACCTAACATTAAAATATACTGGAACAGCGAAACGGATGAAATACTTGGTGACGACAGGGTTTCTGGCGTTAGAATCAAGAATAACCAAACAGGAGAAAAACAGGAAGTACCGATTAGTGGATTTTTTGTTGCAATTGGTCACACACCAAACAGCCATATTTTCAAAGGTTGGGTAGATATGGATGAAACCGGTTACATCAAAACAATCCCTGGAACTTCAAAGACAAATCTGGAAGGTGTTTTTGCTTCAGGAGATGTGCAGGATAAAATTTACCGCCAGGCTGTAACTGCAGCTGGCAGTGGCTGCATGGCTGCTTTGGATGCTGAAAGGTATTTGGCAGCAAAAGGGCATATTTAATTTTAAGATCAGTTAAAGCTTTAAAAGTATATATTGCAGGTATATACTTTTTTTATGAAAAGCCTTTCATTAAAGCTCGAAGAGAAAGTTTTTAGAGATACTGAGGAGATGATCGAAGAACTGAAAGTGCCACGCAATCGTTACATCAATACTGCTCTAAAATTCTACAATGCCTATAAAAACAGGCAATTACTTAAACGTAAGCTGGAAGAAGAGTCGCTGCTGGTAAGAAACAGTTCCATGGAAGTTTTAAAGGAGTTTGAATCTATAGAAGATGAGGTCAACTCTTAAACAGTACGACGTTTGGCTTGCAGATCTTAATCCTCGGTTTGGTACAGAGCCAGGAAAAACAAGACCTGTCTTGATCATACAAACGGATTTTTTAAATGCTGCAGAACATCCTTCAACCATTATTTGTCCAATCTCTACTAATGTGATTCCAAAATCATCCCTGTTACGGATTCATTTAGAAATTGGTGAATCTGGTAATACACAAGTTTCTGATGTTTTAGTAGATCAGATCAGAGCGATTGACAACAAAAGATTTGTAAAGAAATTAGGTTCTTTATCCGAGGCAAATAGAAAAGTAATCAAACAAAGCCTCAAAATAATTCTGGATTTATAATGGCTTCAGCACTCATTACGAATATCAAACTCCTTGTAAATACAAGAGAAAGCAATTCTTTATTAAGAGGAGAGGCTTTAGCTGATTTGCCTTGTGTTGAAGATGCTTATCTGATTGTTGAAGATGGATTGATTTGCTCATTCGGAAAGATGGAGCAACTGACAAATTCCCAATTACAAATTCCTGATTCCATTGATGCCGCAGGAGCATGCATTTTACCTACATGGTGCGATAGCCATACTCACTTAGTATTTGCTGCCAGCAGGGAAGAAGAGTTTGTAAATAAGCTTAAAGGCATGAGCTATGCTGAGATAGCAGAAAAAGGTGGAGGAATCCTCAACTCTGCAAGGAAAATCAATGATATTTCAGAAACTGAGCTGTTCAATATCTCATGGAACAGGTTACAGGATGTGATCAAGCTAGGAACTGGTGCTATAGAAATTAAAAGTGGTTATGGATTGAGTGTAGAAGGGGAATTAAAGATGCTGAGAGTCATCCAAAGGCTTAAGCAAAAATCACCAATCCCCATTAAAGCAACATTTTTAGGAGCTCATACTTTTCCGCTGGAGTTTAAGAACAACCACCAGGGATATATTGATATGATCATCGATGAGATGTTACCTGTTATTTGTGAAGAGAAACTCGCTGATTACATTGATGTGTTTTGTGAAGAAGGGTTTTTCTCAGCCAAAGAAACAGAGGATATATGCAAAGCCGGAATGAAATACGGATTGAAGCCAAAGATCCATGCTAACCAGTTGAACTTATCAAATGGAGTACAAACAGGAGTGAAACTGAATGCTGTCTCAGTAGATCATCTTGAAACGATGAATGAAGATGCAATTCAAACGCTGGCAAGTTCTAATACGATCGGCACCTTATTGCCAACTGCAGCTTTCTTTCTCAGGATGTCTTATCAGCCTGCAAGAAGACTGATAGAATCAGGCTGTGCAATTGCTTTGGCTTCTGATTTTAACCCAGGTTCTTCTCCAAGTGGAAATATGAATTTGGTGGTAGCCATGAGTTGCATCAGTATGAAAATGCTACCAGAAGAAGCGATCAATGCAGCAACGATCAATGGAGCTTATGCTATGGAACTGCAAGACAAGGTTGGTAGCATAACTGTTGGTAAGAAAGCCAACCTGATTTTCACGAAGCCAATTCCTGTACTGGCTTATTTGCCTTATTCTTTTGGATCTAACCTAGTGGATAAGGTGATGATCAATGGTGAGTTCGTTTAACACGAAATCTACTAATTGCACGAATTACACGAATTTTTTGGACGCAGTGAACACAAAGGAGACGCTGAGTTCGCAAAAATATTTTGACCTTTTCCAAAGTTTAGAACTTTGGAAAAGGTTTCTTCAAGCCTTAACGTTCTTTGCGGCTTCTCTGTGTGCTTTGCGTTCCTGATTGCTCAATAATCTTCTCTATATTTAGTAATAATTTGACTGCTATGAATCATTTCAGGTTTTATACCAAACAGGATGTGCTGAATGTTACGAAGATCAGGAGGTTTGAAACCAAACTTGGGGAAAGGATACAGGTGCTGAACAGTTTTGAACAATTGGAGAAAAGTCTGCAATCATCTTCTGCAAAAATGGTGTTGTTTGGTGTACCTGAAGATATTGGCGTGAAAGCAAATCTTGGCGTTGGGGGAACTGATTCTGCATGGATACCTTTCCTGCAATCTTTTCTAAATGTTCAAAGCAATGATTTTTTAGATGGTAACGAGATATTGCTATTAGGAGCTTTTGATTTTTCTGATATGGCTGGATTGATAGATGCAAATGCTCATGATAAAGAGGAGCAGCTTTTAGCTTATCGCCATGCAGTGAATACAATAGATGATGAAGTGGAGCAATTGGTTCAACTAATCACACAAAATAGAAAGTTGCCGATAGTAATTGGTGGTGGACATAATAATTCATATCCATGTATTAAAGGTGCTGCGAAAGGTTGGCATAAAGCAGGTGTAACGCCTTTGGCTCAGATCAATGCCATTAACCTTGATGCACATCCTGATTTTCGTCCGATGGAAGGCAGGCACAGCGGTAATGGTTTTAGTTATGCGGAAGAGGATGGCTACTTAGAAAAGTACTGCGTTATCGGTATTCATGAGAACTACATTCCGCAGAATGTTTGGATGGATATGGTGAACAATCCTTTTGTTGATCTGATCACTTACGAAGACATTTTCATTCATGAAAAAAGGAACTTCATACAAGCTGTTGCACATGCTACAGGATTTACAGACGATACACTTTGTGGAATTGAATTGGATATTGATGCAATAGAGGGTACGTTGAGTAGTGCTACAACTCCATCTGGATTAACTCCATTACATGCAAGGCAGTATCTGAATTTTGCTACGATCGATTCAAAGCCTGCTTATCTCCATATTTGTGAAGGTGCAACAGAACTTACTGATGGAAGGAGAGATGTTTCTACAGGAAAATTGATCAGCTACCTGGTGAGTGATTTTGTAAAATCGTTGAACCAGTGTTTGCCGAAGAAGTAATAAAACTTACGTATAGGGATCAGCGTCTGTCCAGCCTGGTTGTTCATCTAAAACGTCGAGTTCAGGATCATCAGGATGTAATTGTTTCTTCCATTTTCTGGCTCTTCTTATACCTAAAACACTGCCAGTTATAATAGTAAGAATCACCAATTCGACGCTCCAGGTGATTAGGTACAATATCAAAGCAATCGGTAATGAACCAGCAAATGGCAGCATGAATTTTTCAATATACCCTGCAAATAGATTCGCTTTTTCTATGAGGGTGAGTGTGGCTTCACGTTTTCTCCTTTCAACTATGAGATAACGTACAAAGGGGAATTTTTTACTGATAATAAAGCAACTCTTCGGCTCAATTAAATAGTTGGGCATAATAAAGATCGCAGCAGTTAAAAGCAAAAAAATGCCATAAACTATCACCCAGATCATTGAACCTGCTGTAATTCCATCTACTCTTGCAGTGGCTCTTGCAAATGGCAGGTAATGCATATTTAGTTTCTGACCTGGGTAGTACCTGCTAAAATCTTCATCAACCAAATAGTAGTCAGCAAAAAGATAATTGCCAGCCTCATATTCGACAAGAGCATATTTAGTTGGGGAACTCCTTGTTCCTTGGTCAATACCAACAACAATTCCCGTGGTGGGTTTTGCAAAAAGCCACATTGCCTGATACATGAGTACAATTACTATAACACAAGATTGTATAAACAGCCAGAATTGTTGGCGTGAAAGTTTCATCGAAGTTTAAAGTAAGAAAAATCTGGGAATGGAAAACAAAGAAATTATCCTTCAATTAATTTCCACCTTCCATTTCCATAACTTTCTCAAACAACTTTTCGTATTCGGCATTTGCAGCAGCTAGATCCTCCTGTACTTCTTTATATTCAGCTTCTAA
>JANPIB010000191.1:0-8387 GCA_031424775.1 Chitinophagales bacterium
AGTGAATGAAGCACATGCTTTAGATAAAGACTGTCAATGTCTTTCCTGGAGATAACGTTGATCTTCTCATTCCAATCTTTGTACAGAGCTTCCAAAGCCCTGAATTGGTCTACTTGTTTAGGAGTGAAGTCAGAGAAGTATTTGAGGATGATATCCATTGGGTGAATTTGGAACACGAATTAAAGCGAATTGCACTAATTACACGAATTTCTCTGAAGAGCAAAGCTCTGAACGTTGAAGTGAGTGACACAACAGACGATACCATTAAAAAACTGAAGCTGGCTAAATATCAAACCTCAAATCTCAAATTAAGTCCAGGTTTTCTTCGGTTGTTTCCAAAGCACCGGTACAAACAGAACGTAGTAAATGAACATCCAGAGGTCAAACAATATGTAAAAAGGAAAGAGGTCTGCTTCGTTCAGTTTTTTCATGCTTTTGTACATGACGATTCCCTGGATAATTGCTCTGAAGCTAAAAACGATCAGCGGCAGCCACCATAATTTAAAGAGTACAATGCTTGCTGCCAGTAAAGGCAACATGAGAATTTGAACTGTTGTGTACAATCCGAGTAAGAATTTGAATTTTGGTGTGTAATATTTAGCGGTTGAATAGTGCCTCAGCTTCTGATTCCACCAATGGCTCCATTTTTTCTTAGGTTCACTCATGGTATGAGCTTCCGGATCAATCACAATAGCTGTGTTGTACTTTGTAGCTACTTTGTTGATGAACAGATCGTCATCACCACCCGGAATTTGATTTAGTGCAGAAAAGCCTTTGTTCTTAAAGAAAATATCCTTTTTGTAGCTGAGATTTCTACCAACACCCATGTAAGGCATTCCGGCCAGAGCATACGAAAGATATTGAAGTGCAGTATGGTAAGTCTCAAACCGGATCAACTTATTCAGCAGCCCCGGTTTTTTGAAATAAGAACCATATCCAAGAACGATCTCTGTTTCCTCTCTGAATCCATCCTGCATCAGGTACATCCAGTTCTCAGAAGCTGGAATACAGTCAGCATCGGTGAGTAGAACGATCTCATTTTTTGCAGATTTGATTCCGATACTCAACGGAAATTTTTTCCCGGCAATCAGCATTGCTTCCTGCGTTAGCGGAACAACGATCAGCTTTCGGAAACTTTTTTGAAATTCTTCTAAGATGTATTTACTCTCATCTACGGAGTTATCGTTCACCACAATCACCTCGTGAGTGGTTCTGTAATTCTGCACCAGCACACCCGGTAGATTTCTTGTAAGGTTTCCAGCTTCATCTCTTGCACAAACAATCACAGAAACAGGATGTTCAACCGTATCCACTTTTGGCTTCGGCTTAAAGAATGCCAACCGCTGGAAAAAGAACAGGTAATAAAACAACTGCACAGCCACTGCAACACAGAAAACGCAAAACACAATGTCTCCAACAAAGGCAGGGATCAACATCGGGCAAAAATAAAGGGATGGGCTTAGTGAGAGTGCTATTTAGTAACAGGTGTGGGTAAGTTGTATTTAGCCGGCTGTTGAATATGAATGATCTTACGTTGCGTCGCACACTTCGGCAACATTAACTCAACTTAGCTCCTGATATTCAACCTTGTGCTTATCTTAGTTTTTCAACTTTAGGTATGAGATCCGTACTTACGTTCTTCCTGATTTGTTTTTTCATAAACGAAACATTTACCCAGCCATTAAACGTAAGTTCAGGTTCAATAGTAAGGTATCAGAATTTTCCATCGGTGAATGTTCAACCAAGAAATGTAGACGTATGGTTGCCGCCAGGTTATTCAGCTCAAAAAAAATATCCCATTCTATACATGCATGATGGTCAAATGTTGTTCGATAGTTCCACTACCTGGAACAAACAAGAATGGCAGGTTGATGAAGTGATGCAACAATTGCTGGCAGAAAATAAAATCAAAGAGTGCATTGTAGTTGGCGTTTGGAACAATGGTACTTACCGACATTCGGAATATTTTCCTGCAAAACCATTGAACAGTTTGCCGACAGTTTTAAGAGATTCCATTATTGCCAATGAACTGAAAGGGAAAGTGCAGTCAGATAAATACCTTCTCTTTTTAACAAAAGAGCTTAAACCATTTATAGATTCAGCTTATTCAACCTTAAGTAATCGTGCAAATACATTTGTTGCCGGATCAAGCATGGGTGGCTTGATCTCTATGTATGCTATTTGTGAGTATCCTGATGTTTTTGGAGGAGCAGCCTGCATCTCTACACATTGGATCGGCAGTTTAAAACGATTAGATAAAAGTATTCCAGCAGCATTCAACACATACTTGCAGAAGAATTTGCCATCGAGAAGAAATCATAAAATTTATTTCGATTATGGTACGGCAACCTTAGATAGTTTCTACAAGCCTTATCAGCAAGTAGTAGATAAAACCATGAAAAAGAAAGGCTACACTTCTAAGAATTGGATCACCAAAGAATTTCCTGGTGCAGCCCATACTGAAAAAGCCTGGGCAGCAAGATTAGATATCCCTTTCTTGTTCCTGCTAAAGAAATAATGTAGCAGAATATTACATTTGCCGCAATGGCAGCACTTACATTTGAATTACAGGCAAACGATAAAGGCTCGAAAGCAAGAGCCGGAAAGATCACAACAGATCATGGTGAAATACTTACGCCTATCTTTATGCCGGTTGGTACAGCCGGTAGTGTAAAAGCCGTTACCAAGCAACAGTTGAAGGATGATGTTAAAGCTCAGATCATCTTAGGTAATACATATCATTTATACTTACGTCCGGGAACAAAAATACTTGAGAAAGCTGGTGGGCTGCACAAATTCAATGGGTGGGACAGACCCATTCTTACCGATAGCGGTGGTTACCAGGTTTTTTCTTTAGCTGCAAACAGAAAGATCACTGAAGAGGGTGTATTGTTTCAATCGCATATTGATGGAAGCCGGCATTTATTTACTCCCGAAAGTGTGATGGATGTCCAGAGAACCATCGGAGCAGATATTATCATGGCATTTGATGAGTGTCCACCTTATCCAAGTGAGTATAAGTATGCATCGGATAGTATGAAACTTACACATCGATGGTTGGACAGGTGTTTCCAAAGACTTACAGAAACACCAGACAAGTATGGATATAGTCAGAATCTATTTCCAATTGTTCAAGGGGGAACCTATAAAGACCTGAGAACAGCTTCATGTGAATACATCAGTTCAAAAAATGCAGTAGGAAATGCCATTGGTGGATTGAGTGTTGGCGAGCCTGAAGGAATGATGTACGAGTTCACAGAATTGTGCTGCGATATTCTTCCAACTGATAAACCAAGATACTTGATGGGTGTTGGAACTCCCTGGAACATACTTGAGGGAATTGCTTTGGGAGTTGATATGTTCGACTGTGTAATGCCAACTCGTAACGGAAGAAACGGAATGCTCTTTACATCTAAAGGAGTGATCAACATTAAGAACAAAAAGTGGGCTGATGATTTTTCGCCTATTGATGCCGATCTGCCTTCTGAGCCAAGTCAATATTACAGTAAAGCTTACCTGCGACATTTGTTTGCTGCAAAGGAAATTCTCGGACTTCAACTTGCCAGCATACACAACCTGGCTTTTTATCTCTGGCTAGTAGGAGAGGCAAGACAACATATTTTAGCCGGCGATTTCAAAAGCTGGAAAGAGGAGATGATTCCACAGCTAAAACAAAGATTATAATCTGCTTCAAATGTGAATTGTATTAAGTTGTAGAACCGTTTTGTTCACAAGTTTATTTCTATCAAATTAAGTTGGGAGTTTTAAACTATTATTATCCGATATCTGTGAAAAATTAATCCAACTGGCATCCATTTTTTATGGATGGCTTTTCTAAAGATTGCTTGCCATCATTTCATAAATACTTCTTGCTGCATTTTCAGATGCATTACCCTTAAAGGTTAGCACTTCTTTTAACTGTTTGTAATCTGCTGCTAATTGTTTTTGACGGTTTGGATTCTCCAGAAGGTTCTTCAACTCATAAACAAGATTATCAACCGTAAGATCATTTTGGATAAGCTCTTTCACTACCAGTTTATCCATGATCAGGTTAACCAGAGAAATGTATTTCACCTTGATCACTCTTTTAGCGATCTGGTAACTTATGTTGCTGCCCTTATAACATACGATCTCCGGCACTTCAAACAATGCTGTTTCTAAAGTTGCCGTTCCACTCGTAACGAGTGCTGCGGTAGATTGAGAAAGCAGTTCATACGTTCTGTTATTAACCCAGGAAACATTTGGGTAAGATTTGATCAGCTCATTATAAAACGCATCTTCTATTGAAGGTGCTTTCGCAATGATAAATTGATGATCTGAAAAATGTGGAGCAACCTCCAGCATTATCGGAAGCTTTTTAAGTATCTCTTGTTTCCGACTTCCCGGCAGCAGAGCAATGATTGGTTTATCGCTCAATCTTTCACTTCTCACCTTTGACCTTTCACTTTCTACCACTTCCACCAACGGATGACCAACATACTCCACTTCCCAGTTCCATTTTTCTTTGAAGTAATGTTTTTCAAAAGGAAGAATAACGATCATCTTATCAATCGTTTGCTTCATCTTCTTCACCCTGTTCTCTTTCCAAGCCCAAACTTGAGGTGAGATGTAAAAGATAACTTTTATGCCTTGCTGTTTCGCCCATTCTGAAATACGAAGATTAAAACCCGGGTAATCAACTAATATCACAGCATCTGGTTGATACTTTAGAATATCTTCTTTACAAAACCTGATGTTCTTGAAGATCGTTCTGATGTTCATTAGCACTTCTACAAAACCCATGAAAGCCAGTTCACGATAATGCTTAACAAGTGTACCACCGGCTTGCTGCATTAAATCTCCACCCCAGCAGCGAATGTTTGCAGCAGCATCAAGCTTCTTTAATTCTTTAATAAGATTACTGCCATGCAAATCACCACTTGCTTCACCGGCTATAATGTAGTATTTCATTGGTGGGTAAAGATAGTTGATAGTTGGTGGTTGAGGGTTGGTAGAAAGGAGTGGGGCTGTCAACTTTCTGTACTTTATTCAACTGTAGTTCCGGCTATTCGCTGCAAATCCGGCACAGAGGCTATGCCCAAAAGCTTCACCGTGTTTTTCGCTGCTATCCGGTAGCCTTTGAAGGTGTTGGATATGGAGGTGACTTTTAGATACCCCATTCGATCGCTGATACTATGGTGCTGCACTTTCAGATGTTGTGCAAATGGGATTTTTCAAGTTAGATAAAGCAACAAGACCGGCACTTGCAATGATCGAACCGCTTAAAAATGAGAAGCCGGCTCCGATTAAATCTGCAATTGATGATGAAAATAGAAATGGTAAGCAAAAAAGCATTCCAAAAATTCCTAGGACAATTGCTGCGTATGCTCCAACTCTCGTCAATATACTCATGTCAAAAGCATTTTGTTTTGATGGGGAATAACTAAAAACGATTTCTCGCAGTGTGGCAATTTGGCAATGAGCATAATCTTCAATTGTCCATTTACTAATTGGCTTTGCATTTTGTCCGCTATTGAAGTCTTTATAAAATGTTGCCCATAAGTCTGGTAAAAATAATGCCCCAAAAATGAAGATAGCAAAACTTGGGATTGAGTAGTTTCTGTTTCCAAGCATAAATGCTTGCATTCTAATTTCGTCAACCGGAGTCATTTCAAAATCCAGTAAAACATGTTTTAAGTCATGACTTTCGTAGTTGGGGGACTAAACGTAATCCGTTTCTCTCTAAACATTTTCCAATTTCTTTTCCAAGTGTTCCGTCTGGTAGTTCTTGTAATTTCCTACCTTTTTGCTCGTACAAGGCAATGTCATGAAACTGTTCAATTGTCCAAACAGAAAGGTGAAATGATTTTTTGATAATGGTCCTTGATATCTGTTGAAATATATTCATGATACTTGCGATTGTCGGTGGTTCAAGAATTGCTGCCACATAACTCATCAATATACGAATCAGTTACTCAAATTCTACGTGAAACCAAGTCTAAACGAAGCAGAATTTGCTGCCCAACCTTTCTCCAGTACAAGTGAGTGACACAACAGACGATGCTATGAAAATCAGGAGCTGGCTAATAAACGATCTTTAAAATAATTGCAACGATGGCATAGATCACAGTTACAACAAATATTCCTTTGGCGGTTTTGTCTTTATGTGCATTGATGAAGATGGTAAAGAATATCGCATTCGACAATAACGAAAATGTAACTGCACTGGTGAGTACTTTTTTCTCCCAACCCAGGAATTGGAGGTAATTGATAAAATTCTCGGATGGGAATTTCCAGAAATAAAAACCCACAATGCCCAGCAAGGGTGCAAGCAAGCCGATCACAAGTCCCAGCTTGAGATTATCTTTTAGTATTCTGTCCGACCAATGATTTTTCAAGCTTCTGTTTTAATTGGTAGTTAGTAAGATCAAATTGAACCGGAACAATACTCACAAAGCTATTTTTTAAAGCCCACACATCAGTATCTCTTCCTTTATCGAAATTTACAAATTCTCCTGTGAGCCAATAATATTTTTTACCATGAGGGTCTGATCTTTCATCAAAATCTTCTTCATACTTAGCATAAGCCTGGCGGCAAACTTTAAAGCCTTTAATGTGATCTGCAGGTAAAGCCGGAATGTTTACGTTAAGGCAAAGATGCTTGTCAATCTTTTTGTTGATGATCTGCTCAACGATCAATCTTGCATAACGTTTAGCACCTTCAAAATCTGCTTCGAGGCTGAAGTCTAGTAAGCTGAAACCAATGCTTGGAATACTTTCAATAGAAGCCTCAAGGGCGGCAGACATAGTGCCTGAATAGATAACATTGATTGAGTGATTGGCTCCGTGATTTACTCCGCTAAGACAGATATCCGGTTTTTGATGCAATACTTTGTCAACTGCCAGCTTCACACAATCAACCGGAGTTCCGCTGGTGCTGTAAGCCTCGATATCACCAAAAACATTGGAAGGAGTAAGCCGAAGGGGTGAACCAATAGTTATGGCATGTCCCATTCCACTTTGCGGTTTATCGGGAGCTACAACAACTACTTTTCCGAGGTCTTTTACAGCTTCAACCAAAGCCCTGATGCCTGGTGCTGTGATACCGTCATCATTGGTGATCAGGATCACTGGTTCTTTGGATTTATTGCTAGACTTTTTCGCTGTTTTTGCTGCTTTCGCCATGCGTATTAAACTATTGAGCAAAAGTGCAGACAAATAAATGCGGGAAAAAATATTATTTGGTTAAACTAAAATGTTTAGTATTTTGCAGCTAAATCAATTAGCTTATGTCTTTTGCAGGAAAAAACTTACGCTATCTCCGTAAGCTTCGTGGCTGGACTCAGGAAGAGTTTGCCACTAAAATCGGCATCAAAAGATCGTTGTTAGGAGCCTATGAAGAAGAACGAGCTGAGCCCAGACTGGAAGTAACAGAAACCATCTGCAGCATCTTCAAACTGACTATGGAAGAGTTCTTTTTGAAAGATCTTACCACAGCCAAGGGCAGCAGCTACATGGAAAGAAGACGGCAGTTGAAAATGGCTGCCCAGGTGGCTGAAATACAGCTAGTCCCTATGAAAGCAGCTGCAGGTTACCTTGCAGGTTATGCAGATCAGGATTTTCTGGATGAACTGAACACATTCACTTTGCCAATGTTGGCTCCAGGTCAGTACAGGGCTTTTGAGATAATGGGAGATAGTATGTTACCTACACCAAGTGGTTCTGTGATCGTAGGTGAAAAGGTGGATGACCCAGAAGATGTGAAGAATAGCCAGGCTTATATAGTGATCAGTAAATCTGACGGTATTGTATACAAAAGAGTGGTAAAGAATACTAAGTCTAAGGCTAAGCTTACGTTGGTGAGCGATAATCCTCAATTTGAGCCATACAACATCAGTTCTGAAGATGTTGTGGAAATGTGGAAAGCAGTTTATGTACTCCATAAGCCAACTCCACAGCCAAGATGGGATATGAACCAGATGGCTACGGTTATCAATACACTACAAGAGCAGGTGAGTACTTTGAGGAAGAAGGTGAATTAAGACCTCATCTATTACTACATCGGCTTGTTTGTGTTCACTCAGGTTTAGTTGATAAGGTAGCACTCAGGTTAATAGAGTTCTGAAGTTTGACCTCTCCTCTCTTTTGGAGAAGAGACCGAGAGGTGAGGTCATAATTTAATTACCGATTTTTCAACGATAGCAAAAACGCTATCGTTTTTCTTTGTGTCTACAGAAGCCAATCCGGTGAATCGGCTGAAAGCCGGGAGAATTGCAAATTTGTGGTTGAAGTAAAAACATGGGAATCGAAGACTTTGTCGTCCAAGACCGTTTAATACAACTCCAGGGTGAATGTGACCGGTAAAGAAATAAGAAGCTGACGATGCACAATCACTTTGCTCAACATCA
>JANPIB010000192.1:0-20440 GCA_031424775.1 Chitinophagales bacterium
GTTTATTTCTTTGAACACAGACTTGGCAGCAGCCCATTTGTTTTGCTGAGAAACGAAATGGATGCTCCGATTTTCAGCAGCCCAAATTACCTGGAAGGCATTTATAATCAAGGCGGTCAGGGTTTGAATGCCTTGCTACAGAATTACTGGATGGTGATTCATCCTCCTATACTTTTTCTCGGCTTTGCCTCTACCATAGTTCCCTTCGCTTATGCTTTTGCCGGTTTAATGAACAAGAACCATGATTGGATCAAACGTTCCCTGCCTTGGGCTAGTTTCTCAGCTGGAGTTCTTGGAATTGGAATTATGATGGGAGCAGCCTGGGCTTATGAAAGTTTGTCGTTTGGCGGTTATTGGGCTTGGGATCCTGTGGAGAATGCCTCTTTAGTTCCGTGGCTAACATTAGTAGCTGGACTTCATACAAACCTGATCTATAAGAGCAGTGGCTACAGCCTCAGAACTACTTATTTCTTTTACATTGTTTCCTTCATATTAATTCTCTATTCCACTTTCTTAACACGGAGTGGCGTTTTGGGAGATACTTCCGTTCATGCCTTTACTGATTTGGGAATGAACGTTCAGCTTTACCTTTTCTTGAATGTCTTTGTTTGGTTGCCGACCATTTTTGCAGCAAAGCAACTCACCACCAAACTGCAGGTTATCATTGTTTTTATCGCAGCAAATGTGATCAGCTACTGGTATCCCTGGGTTACCTTAGTTTCTGTCCTTGGTAGTTTTGGATGGTTGAGCTTTTTGTTAAGTAAGCATGTGCCTACAATCAAAAAAGAAGAGAGCACTTACAGTCGGGAATTCTGGATGTACATCGGTTCGCTGGTAGTATTTTTAAGTGCCATCATCATCATTTTCCAAACCTCTTTACCGGTGCTGAACAAATTGATCGGCAGAAAATATGCACCACCTGAAGACCTTATCCTTCAGTATAACCAAATTCAAATTTTCGTTGCTTTTGTAGTTGGATTTTTAACTGCAGTAACTCAATACCTCAAGTATAAAGACACGCCAAAAGAGTTTTTTGGAAAGAGAATATTGCTACCAACGATCATTGCCGTTGTCTTAAGTCTTTGCATCAGCATTTTTGGAGGAGTTGATTACGACAAACACGGTGCAGGATTTCTCTTTGCGATTCACCTGGCTATCTTCTCAGCCGTTTATGCCATTGTATCAAATGCAAGTTATATCTGGATAGGAGCTAGAGGTAAATTAAAAAGTGCAGGTGCTTCCATAGCTCACGTAGGATTTGGAATGGTGTTGTTAGGTGTGTTGATCTCAGCCAGTAAAAAAGAAGTTTTAAGTTACAATACCACCGGTATCGCTGCTTTTAAACAGGAGAAAGGTGGAGAAGATCCGAGAGAAAATATCACCTTGTTCAAAGGTCAGACGACAGACATGGGTAAGTACATGGTTACTTACGTTAACAACTACATGAATGCGGTTGATAGGAAAAAATATTATCAGGTAGACTTTGTGCCGAAAGATGGAAGCAAGGGGTTTTCATTGTTTCCTGATGTGATCAAGATGAATAAAGGTGGGGAAGGTTTTTCTGCTAATCCTGATGCAAAACACTACCTGCATAAAGATATTTTTGCTTACCTCACTTCAGTTCCAAAAGAAGGAGAGAAGGATACTTCTACTTTTCAGCCAAGGCAGATGAAGGTTAGTGATACACTGTTTTATGGTAGTGGAAGGATGATCTTACAAAACGTTGCTTTAAACCCCACTGATACTAAACACAAGATCGCAGCCGGAGATTCGCTGATGGTACTAGACATACTTGTGATTGCTAATAGCGGTGCCCTTTATCGAACTTTTCCTGCTGTTGGGCTAGATCAGGATAATGCGAGATCTATCGCCGATTCTGTAATTGCTGAAGGTCTGGTTTTTCAATTTGGAAAGCTGATGCCCGACCAAACGACTTTTGAAGTTGGTGTGAAAGAATCAAAGGTGTTACCGGACTTTGTAACCTTAAAAGTTTATGAATTTCCGATGATCAATGTGCTTTGGTTAGGAGTGATCGTAATGTTTTTCGGGTTCATCCTCAGCATGTATTATCGGAGCCAACAAATTGGTAACAGGTCATTAGTAAAAAAATAACGAATTCTAAGGTTACGTTTAATGGATCGGCAGCATTAATTGATGAAGTTGTGTCTATCTTAGTGTGGAAATGCTGAGCTGGTTCTGAAAGCACAAGTGAGTGACACAACCGGAGTTTAATAGCATTACAAAAGCCTACTTCCAAAGAAAATGACCTTGTTCAAAAAACATATCATACTTGTTTTTGTGCTGGCACTTGCTTTCACTACGGCAAAGGCACAAAGAGGTCCCAACGACACTATAAAAGTTTCCGCTTACATAGATGAGAATGGCGACACCATTCCTCAAGGCTGGCTCGAAGGTGTTGAAGTGAAACACAAGATGAGTGAGGCTATGAAAAAAGCCTGGGCTGAATGGACAAGACTTCGCAACGCTGTTTATGTTACTTATCCTTACGCCAAAGCTGCTGGCAGAATAATGAACGAGATCAATGCTAAGCTGACGAATGTTACAGATAAAAAGCAGCGAAAAGCAATCATCAAATCCAGAGAAAAAGACTTGAAACGAGAGTTTGGCGATAAGCTGACGAACTTATCTGTTTACCAGGGTAAGGTGCTGATGAAATTGATAAACCGTGAAACCGGGAACAACTGCTACGAGATAATCAGTGAATACAAAGGAACTTTTACTGCCGCCATGTGGCAAACTGTAGCGATACTTTTTGGTAGTAACCTGCGACAGAGTTATGTGCCGACCGGAGATGACAAAACTATGGAAGCCATTGTAAAAGATGTGGCTCGTATGTATGGTCATATTTAGTCTATTCTTCTAAAATGATGTTGTAACGGCAATTAATTTATCTTCACTGCCGTTAATCTATCTTATGAAATTACATGTACTTGCTTTTGGTGTTCATCCTGATGATGTGGAGCTTGGTTGTGCCGGAACGCTGTTAGCTTCAATTAGCCAAGGAAAGAAAGCCGGTATTATTGATCTTACAAGAGGTGAACTCGGAACAAGAGGAACACCAGAAACAAGAAATGCCGAGAGTACTGCTGCTGCTAAAGTGCTTGGACTTGCAGTTAGAGAGAACCTGAGTATGGCAGATGGTTTTTTTGAGCATAATCAGGAAAATTTGCTAACGGTCGTTCGAGTAATCAGAAAATATTCTCCCGATATTATTATTTGTAATGCTCCGGAAGATCGTCATCCTGATCATGGAAGAAGCTCAAAGTTGGTGAGTGATGCCGCTTTCTTATCTGGTTTGAGGAAGATAGAGACAACTGATGAAAACGGTAAGCAGCAGGAAGCCTGGAGACCGAAATACGTTTTCCACTATATCCAGGACAGGTACTTAGAGCCTGATTTTGTATTTGATATTACAAGTTTTCAGGATAAAAAGATGGAAGCCATTCAATGCTATGCAACCCAGTTTTTCAATCCTGAACTCGATGAGCCGAATACTTATATCTCTTCACCCGAATTTCTTCAAAGCATAACAGGACGAGATGCGATTCTTGGAAAACGAATAGGTGTTCGTTTTGCTGAGGGCTTTTTAACTGATAAAATGGTAGGCATTCAAAATTTTGATGCCTTTATTCAACACTCCACTTAATTGTTAAACCCTCGGATTTATTGAGATTTAGCCTTAATTTCGCTGGCAACATTCTTGCCCTGCAAGAGGTTTTGTTCACCTTTAGTAGTTATTATGGCCTTACCAAAGTTCGCCCAAGTTTCACAGGGCTTCCATTCAGAGTTAAAAAGAAGAATCTCCGAGTATTTTACTTCAACAGGCGAAAAGCCAACCGGCAACTGGAAGCTTTACAGCAAAGCTTTAATTCTTACCGTTAGCTATGTGGCAATGTTCACTCACCTGATATTCTTTGATCCGATCCTTTGGATAGCGATCACCGAATGTGTGGTGTTAGGAACAGCTACCGCTTTTATTGGATTCAACATTATGCATGATGGTGCTCATGGAAGTTTTAGTACTTCACCAGCAGTAAATAGATTGGCAGCAATTACCTTAAATGTTTTAGGTGGAAGTGCTTTCATGTGGAATATGAAACATAACATTATCCATCATGCTTATACCAACGTAGATGGTGTGGATGATGATATTGATGCTGGAATAATGCTGAGGATGGCAAGAACACAACGTTATCTGAAGCTGCACAAGTTTCAGCATTTATATTTCTGGTTATTGTATTGTATTCTTTACATCTATTGGATATTTGTTTCTGATTACCGAAAATACTTCAGAGGTAAAATAGGTGAGATCCCATTAAAAAAGATGAGTACCCAAGATCATCTTACTTTTTGGGGATTTAAAATGTTACACTTGGCTTTATTTGTAGCCCTACCAATTTACATGCATGGCTTTAGTGAGTGGATCGTTGGTTTTCTAATTTTCACTACGGTTGCAGGGCTTATACTTAGCTTTGTGTTTCAACTGGCACATACTGTTGAGCATACTCATTTCCCAATGCCTGATGAACAAACCGGAAGAATGGCTGATGAGTGGGCAATTCACCAAATTAAAACTACCGCAAATTTTGCAACACAGAACAAAGTTGTTTCATGGTGTGTAGGTGGATTGAATTTTCAGGTTGAACATCATTTATTCCCGAAAATTTCTCACGTACACTATCCACGTATTAATAAAATACTCAAACAGACGTGTAAAGAATTTGGTGTGGAGTATATTGAATATCCAACTGTGAGAAAAGCAATCAGGTCACATGTTAACTACTTAAAGCAAATGGGAAAGGCTGCGTAATTAGCTTCTCTTTAAACATAATAAGAAACCCCGTCCATATTGAACGGGGTTTCTGCTTTCCTGAATTGGTATTAATCTTTTATGCTGTATAGTATCTTCTGGAACTCAGCTTTGAACTTTGCTTTATCGGCAGCAGCACACCAACTTAAAACTTTATAGAATGCTTTTTTCGTTTCTACGATGCCTACAAGATAATAGATATCCATTTCAGCTTCTTTGCTATAGTAAGTGTAATCTACTTCAATAAACTTGATACCATTTTTTACAGATGAAACAGGCTTACCGAGTGTTTTCTTTTCATCATCTTTTGTAAAGCCCGGGATAAAATCATCATAGAACTCCTGTATGGAAGTGTAGTTGATTTCTGCAAGTTTTAGATCCTCTTTAGAATCGGTAACAACATATCCAAAAACACCCTTTACCTCACTTTTGTATTGAATGGAAGCAACATCGTTTAGCCCAACAGTTTTGGTCATGTAACTTGGAAGGGTAATGTTATACACATGCCCTACTTTATATTCTTTAGCTGCAGGTGGTTGACTGTAAACAGGATTGAAACTACCGACTGTAAATGCTAGTAAAACTGGAACAAATTTTTTCATTGGAGGTTTTTAATAATGTAAGTATAAGAAGAGGCGGTATAGCAGGAAAATTTTGATCTATGGTTTGATCCAATATAATTTTGACTTCAGTTTAAACATTCTCCCATCCTTGTTCTTAGCTATGATTTCACCAAGTTCAATGGTTATGTAAGATCTGTACATAAGATCAATATTATTTCGGTCAAGGTTATCTGATTTACTTTTTCCAACATATACACCGTCATTAGCATCTATCAAGGTAAAGGTGAATTCAACTATTTTCAAGTCCTTATCATCTGCTAAAAGATCAAGCTGACGAGTTTTCTTAATTGAAGCCAGGCTAATTGTATCCGTTTCGCAAAATTTCTTGAAGCAAACCTTTACTTCATTGCTTTGAGTATAAGTGTATTGTGCCTCCACAAATGAGAAGCAAGCAAATAATAAGAAGATCAGGCAAAAAGATTTCATCAGGTTCATAAAAAGGCTATTACAGTTGAAAGTACGACATGCCTTTATTAAGTAACATTAAATCATAGTGAAATTTTTGCTTAAACTATTTTGCAGGTTTACCGCTTAAGCTACACTTTTGCAGCATGCATTACGTTTCGGCAGAAGGATTAACAAAAAGCTTTGGGATTACACCATTATTCAAAAATATATCATTCCATATAAATGAGGGTGATAAGATCGCTTTGATTGCAAGGAATGGAGTTGGTAAATCAACGCTGCTTCGTATTCTTACTGGTATAGAAACCACCGATCAAGGTAAACTCTGGATTCATAAAGATGTAACTGTTGCACTTTTTGAGCAGGATCCCATGTTTGAGGAAAACGCATCTGTTCTTGATAACATCTTTCATATCAATCACCCGGTAATGAAAGCAATAGCTGAATACGAGGCTGCTGCAGAATCTGAGGATGGACATGCTTTGGCAGACGCTATGGGCAAAATGGAAGAGTTAGATGCCTGGCAGTTTGAGGCAAAAGTGAAAGAGATATTGGGTAAGCTGAATATTCATCACCTCCAAAGTAAAATGAATGAATTAAGTGGAGGACAGCGAAAAAGAGTAGCACTTGCGAAAACGCTAATCGACATTGGCTTCGACCATAAGCACACTTTGCTGATGATGGATGAACCAACGAATCACCTCGATGTAGAGATGATCGAGTGGCTGGAACATTATCTTAACCAGGAAAATGTTACACTACTATTGGTAACACACGACCGTTATTTCTTAGATGCAGTTTCTGAAGAGATATGGGAACTTGAACGAAGCAATATGTTTGTTTACAAAGGAGACTATGAAAACTACATGGAAAAGAAGGCTGCTCGTTTAGAAAGTGAGCAATCCAGTATTGATAAAGCACGAAACGAATATAGAAAGGAATTAGAGTGGATGCGGAAGCAGCCAAAAGCAAGAACTACCAAAAGCAAGTCACGGCAGGATAATTTCTATGAGGTAGAATCTAGGGCCAAGCAAAAGATAGAAGATCAGCAGATGCAGCTAGAGATGAAGATGAACAGGCTTGGTGGTAAGATAATTGAGATGAAGAAGGTGTACAAGAGCTATGGCGATAAAGAGATTTTGAAAGGATTTGATTACAACTTCAGTAAAGGAGAAAGAGTAGGCATCATTGGAAAGAACGGCGTTGGTAAATCTACTTTCCTTAATATATTACAAGGATTAGAAACGACAGACTCCGGTAAAGTAAATGTTGGAGATACGGTGATCTTTGGCAACTTTTCTCAGCTAGGTCTTGTGATCAAAGACGATCTCAGGGTGATTGAATACGTAAAGTCATTCGCCGAAAACTTTCCCTTAGCTAAAGGTGGAAGTTTAAGTGCTTCTCAGTTTCTTGAATTATTCCTGTTTCCACCTGAAAAGCAGTTCACTTATCTGAGTTCATTAAGTGGGGGAGAAAAGAAGCGATTACAATTGCTTACAATTCTTTTCCGTAATCCAAACTTCCTAATACTCGATGAGCCTACGAATGATCTTGATCTTCCAACACTTGCTGTGCTGGAGAATTTCTTAAGTGAATACCAGGGATGTGTATTGATCGTTTCTCACGATAGATATTTTATGGATAGGTTGGTAGATCACCTTTTTGTGTTTAGAGGAGATGGTGACGTTCAGGATTTCCCCGGAAACTATACTCAATTTCGTATCTGGGAAAAGGAAGAAGAGAAGAAAGCTTCAGCAGCACAGAAACAAGTTCAAGCCAAAATTGAACAAGCTGCAACAAACGTAGTAAAGCCGAAAGTTTCTTTTAAAGAAAAACGTGAGTTTGAATTGTTGGGAAAAGATATCGCTGCACTTGAAGCTGAACGAGAAAAGTTGACCAACCAATTAGCTGATCCTGGGTTGAACTACGACAAAGTGGAGAGTATCAGTAAACGAATGACAGCCATTACCCAATCGTTAGAACAAAAAGAAATGCGTTGGCTGGAGTTATCTGAGCTAATGTAATTATTTCAAAGCCTCTGCCAATCGATTAAGGTCTTCTTCAGTATGTAATGCATTCAATACAATTCTGTTTATCTTTTCTCCTTCGGGATTTGGATAAGCAAAAGATGATATGATAATTCCCGCTTCTTCAAGTTTTTTTTCATCTGTATCAGTATGTAAAATGAAGATGGGGAGTTCCGGATGCGATTTTAATTTATAATCTGTTAGAGTCTGGAATACTTCAATATTCTTTTTTAGTTTTTCTCTTTGTTGCTGATATAACGCTTGCCCATTCAGAAATGCATAAGCAAAAGCAGGAGAGATGCTGGTACTTGCTGTGTAAAATGGTGAGGTTCTTAACTGCTGTGCAATTTGTTTAGAGCAACTCACCGCACCACCAATAAGATTATAAGCTTTAGACAATGAATAGGATGATATGTAGCTTATATTTTCTTTTTGAGCAATATTTTTGCAAATGCCTGTTCCGTTATTTATTAAGCCAACACCATGTGAGTCATCTATAACACAGATTATTTTTTGATTGATAAGGTTTAAAAAAGAAGAGTCATTCAATTCTGCCGAGAGAGGATTGATTGAATCATAGCTTAGGATTATTTCATTTGGTGTTCTGATTGTCTTGATATGTTCTACCAGAAGTTTACTCCAACCTTGAAAATTCTTTGCTGCAAATGTTTGAATGCCAGAATTCAGTGAAATCGCCGGATGAGTTTGAGGTGGAGAAAAAAAATAAGAGTACTCATGTTGCATAATGCCCACTACTGCTCTCGCTGCTAAATAGCCTGATGAAAAGCAAACCGTTTCTTCCATTCCTGTGATCTCTGATAGTTTTGCTTCAAAGGCTGAGAATAACTCTAACTGTGTATTGGATATCCTTGAAGATGGAAATATCCAACCGTATTTATCAATCCCTTCTTTAACGAGTTCTACAAACTCCGGAACATGGCTCATGCCTAAATACGAGTAGCCAGAAAAGAAGAGGCACTCCTTTCCATCAACAATTGCAGTTCGTCCGAGAGTTTGGTTGAGGTTGAACATTAGCGTTGCTGCATTTGTTGGTTGAACTGCTGGCTTTCACCTTTTGGAATACTAAGGCTTTTAAACTCTTTATCCTTGATCATTTTACCTAAAGTAACAATTTGACCCACATGATAAGGATAGTGAGCCATTTGACGGATGATTGCATCATAAACCATCAATGGCTCTGTTCTGATATGGATCGTTTTGCTAAGATCTGCAGGTTGTAAGCTTTTTAAAGTATCTAATAATACTTTCCAACCTTCATCCCAGAAACTGATGAGGTCTTGCTTGCTGAGTTGCATCTCCTCGAATTCTGAATCTCTCTTTCGCCAGTCTTTTTCACCATCTTCTGTAAGAAAATTAGTCCAACGGCTGAGCATGTTTCCATACATGTGCTGAATGATGATGGCAATGCTATTACTGTCAGGAGATGGCTTGAAGAAGAAGCTTTGCTCTTCGAGTTGCTCAAAGGTTTTATCTCCGAGTGATTTGTAATATTCAAATCGTTTGATGCAGTCTTGGAGGAAGGTGTCATGCATGTTCAGTGAATTGTTGTTGTACAAGTGTGCGACGCAAGTAAAGTTAAATAGTAGCACTTAAGCTAAGTGCATAAAACAAAAAATCCTGCCGAAGCAGGATTTCTTTTAAACTACCAGTAACGCATCTCCGTAACTGAAGAAGCGGTATTTATCTTTTATAGCTTTTTGGTAAGCCTCCATTGCAAGATCGTAGCCGGCAAATGCACAAACCATGATCAACAAACTAGTCTTTGGCAGGTGGAAGTTGGTTACCAAACTATCTGCAATATTGAAGTTGTAAGGTGGGTGAATAAAAGTATTCGTCCAGCCTTCACTTGGCTTCAACATTTTTTGTGCAGTAAAGCTACTTTCTAAGCCTCTCATTGTAGTTGTACCGATTGAACAGATACGACTGCCTCTTTGCTTGGCATCGTTTACAATCTTACAAGCAGTTTCATCGATCTTATAGTACTCAGCATCCATTTTATGTTTGCTAAGGTCTTCTACTTCAATCGGACGGAAAGTACCCAAACCTGTATGTAATGTTACTTCAGCAAAACGAACACCTTTGATCTCGCAACGTTTGATCAACTCACGGCTAAAGTGCAAACCTGCAGTGGGTGCTGCAACAGCTCCTTCATGTTTAGCGTAAACGGTTTGGTAGCGTTCTTTATCTTCTTCATCTGGCTTCCGCTTGATGTATTTTGGAAGAGGCGTTTCACCTAAAAACTCAAGCATTTGCTTGAAGCTTTCATCATCGCTTTCCCATAAAAAACGAATTGTACGTCCACGACTGGTGGTATTGTCAATTACTTCTGCAACCAGTTCATCATTTTCGCCAAAGTATAGTTTGTTACCAACACGTATCTTTCTTGCGGGATCAACGATCACATCCCATAAACGGTTAGGCTTGTTCAGCTCTCTTAAAAGGAAAACTTCGATCTTGGCACCTGTTTTTTCCTTTCGTCCATACATACGAGCAGGGAAAACTTTTGTGTTGTTTACCACGAAAACGTCTTTGTCTTCATAATAATCCAGGATGTCTCTAAAGTGTTTATTTTCAATTTCTCCGCTGTGGCGATGTACCACCATCATCCGGCTATCTTCTCTTCTTTTAGTAGGATGCTGCGCAATAAGGTTAAGGGGAAGGTCGAACTTAAACTGGGATAACTTCATGTGTCTATCGATATTTTATAACACATGCATTTCGCTGCCGTCTTACGGGACAGCTAGTGACATGTAAACTTGAATGAAAGTTGGCAAAGGTAAGGTCTGAGTGGGAAAAATCTAAGGAATTTTAGCTGCTATTGTTATCAAATTCCAAACATTTTGAATGTGACGCCTAAACCAATGAATTATTTTATAGAATCAGCAGTTTTAATGATATTCAACGCAGATTAATACATACGAATGAGATCTATTTTTTGCAAGGGGTTTTCCTTAGTTTTTGCCCTATTTCTTGTTTTCAGCCTTACCGCCCAAACAGCTAAAAAAACACCGAAGTACAACAGTTTATTGTGGGAGATCACGGGAAATGGCTTGAAAAAGCCTTCTTATCTCTTTGGAACCATGCACGTGAGTAGTAAAATGGTATTTCACCTGAGCGATTCGTTCTATTCTGCCGTGCAAGGAACGGATATGGTTGCTTTGGAACTTGATCCGCAAACCTGGCAACCCGAAATGTTCAGAATGCAGGATGCCGAGAATAATCTCGGAACTTATTACAAGAACGTGGGGTCAGGTTTTGTGAATGAGAAATCTTTTGCCCTGCAGCGGTATGAAGAAAACATCAGGAAAGCATTAAATGAGGAACCAACCGTTGTGAATGGTTTGCTTTACAGAACTTACCAGACTCAGGCTGACTTTGAAGAAAATACTTACCTGGATCTTTATGTGTATCAAACAGGAAGAAAGCTTGGTAAAAAAGGTGGTGGGGTTGAGGATTATTGGGAATCTCAGAAGATCGTAATGAAGGGCTATCAGGATATGGCAATTGAAAGAGCCAAAAAGAAGAATAATAATAGTTACGATGTTGATGAGGATATGTATGGTATCCAGAAGAAACTACAGGAAGCATATCGTAAAGGGGATCTGGATCTGCTGGATTCATTAGAAAAGAAAATGGAAACCTCTCCGGCTTTTAGTGAGCAATTTTTGTACAAAAGGAACGAGGTTCAGGCAAACTCGATCGATTCAATCCTGAAAAAAAATTCTTTGTTTGTTGCTGTTGGTGCTGCTCACCTTCCTGGAGACAGGGGTGTGATTGAAATGCTACGGAAGAAAGGCTATAAGCTAAGACCTGTTCTTATCCAGAATAGAGATGGAGCTCAAAAAGATAAGATTGATAAATTAAGAGTGCCTGTTAAGTTTTCACCTACTACTTCAGAAGATGGTTTTGTGAAGATGCAACTACCTGGCACATTATTCAAAAGAGGAGAAGGTGTAAACCCAAGTTGGCAATATGCTGATATGGAAAACGGAGCTTACTACATGCTCACACGAGTTCAAACACATGCTGCGATACTTGCAGAAGATGAAAAAACGGTATTGAAGAAAGTAGATAGTCTGTTGTATGAAAATATTCCGGGTAAGATTTTATCAAAGAAAGAGATATTGAAGAATGGATATAAAGGTTTCGATATTGTAAACAAGACTCGCCGTGGAGATATACAGCGTTACAACATCTTCGTTACACCTTTTGAGGTATTGGTATTTAAGATGAGTGGCAATGATGAGTATGTGCAAGCCGGAAAGGAAGCGGATGAATTCTTCAACTCTATCAGCTTAAGAGAGAATACGCCAAAGCCTGGTGCTTACGAGCCATCTTTTGGTGGATTTAAAATGAACTTTCCTCATGAGCCAACATCCCTGTTGAGAAAAACCACAGATGATTTTCTTGACACCTGGCAATTCGAAGCCCAGGACAAGATCACAGGAACAGCTTACATGGTTTGGAAGAAAACCGTGAATAGTTTCGGATTTATTGAGGAAGATACTTTTGATCTTTCACTGATCGAGGAAAGCCTCAAAACCTCTGAAACTGTAGAAAAGGAAATCAGCCGAAGTCTTAGTAAGGTAAACGGATATTCTGCTTTGGATATGGAAATGCTATTGAAGAACGGTGCTACCCTTAATGCAAGAGCTGTGATAAAAGGATCGCAATATTATCTTATCACAACTTCGAATAAAAAGAAACCAGGCAAGGAGGCTTTGAACAGCTTCGCTTTAACTGAATTCAAAAGTTCTAAGCCATCTGTGTTTGTTGATACGTTTTACAACTTTAAGGTTAGTACAACTTATCCACCAAGAATAGATACAATGCTTCGGAATATGTACGAGGCAGCTTCAACTGAAGAGTTCTTAAATCAAACCGAATATTACAGTTACGGAACAAAAGATCGTTTCGCTACTTTTTATAATGATACAACAGGAGAAACGGTGTTGCTCACCATTCAGAAGTTTCCTAAGTATTATCATTCAAAAGACACGGCAAAATTCTTTTCTAACGAATACAGCACTGAACGGTTAGAGAAAGACATGATACTGTTGTCGAAGCAGACATTAAGACCAAGCTCAAATAGCTTCGGTTATAAATACGTATTCACAGATACGAACTCTTCAAGAAAACTTACTTATGCCGGTATCCTACAAAACAACAGGCTGTTTAAGATAGCTTCTATTTCGGATACACTCACCAAAGAAAATGATTTAGTAAACCAATTCATTAGCAGCTTTGTACCAGAAGTAAAGGATACGATCTCATTGTTCCGCTCAAAGCTTGATCAGTTTTTCACTGATCTTAATAGCAAAGACAGTTTAACCCGTAAGCGTTCTATGGATGCAGCTTCACAGCTCTACTTTGGATCGCAATCCATTCCAAGGCTAAAAAAAGTAATCGACAGTTTGAAATGGGGAGATAAAGATTACTTCGAATTAAAGTCTCAATTCATTAACGAGTTTGGTTACTTAACTGATTCTTGTTGCGTAAATGATGTGATCTCTTATCTGAATTCGTTGTATGATAAGACTGCCGACACGGCATATTTTCAAAATACTATTTTGATGTCGCTTGCTAGGCTGCAAACGAAAGAAGCCTTCACTTCGTTGAAAGAACACCTGATGCAGGATCCGCCAATCTTCGAGAACGATTATGATCTTGGTAGAATGTTCGGATATCTGGAAGACACGCTTGCTTTAGGTAAGATGTTTTTCCCTGAGATACTTCAATTGATGTCGATTGATGATTACAAGAGTGAGGTAACTTCTTTGTTGAGGACGATGGTTGACAGTGGCTATCTGAAAGCATCTGATTACAAAAGCTATTTTAGCAACATTTACTTCGATGCTAAAATAGAATTGAAGCGTCAGCAAAGTGCCGACGTTCGCCAGGCAGAAAAAGAAAGCAATAAAGAAGGGGAGGAGGATGAAGGTGCAAGAAAATCTTACGATCGTGGCAATTCAGACGTGGATAATTATGGAGTACTGTTAATGCCTTTTTACCAGGAAAATCCAGCGATAAAGAAATTTTTTGAAAAACTATTGCAATCAAATGATCTAAGCGTTCGTAAGAATACAGCTGTGCTAATGATTCGGAATAACATTCAGATTCACGACAGCATCTTGCTATCTATTGCAGAGAAGGATGAATACAGGGCTTCTTTACTTCGTGATCTTGAAGAAATAAAGAAGGAAAATCTTTTTCCTGCTAAATTCAAAACTCAGGAAGATCTGGCAAAAGCTCTTTTATTAGAAGACAAGCAATACGAGAAGTTTTTCGATATTCAGCTTGTTGGTAAAGAGCAGGTGAAATTGAAGAATCAAAGTGGCTATGTCTATTTTTTCAAGTACAAGATGAAGAAAGAAGATGATTGGAAGATTGGCATCAGTGGAATACAGCCAGATGATCTGAAGAAGATCAGTAGTGACGATAAATTGGTTAGTATGACTGATAAAAAGATCAACCAGGAAGATCCTGAATTGGAGCAATTCCAAAAGCAATTGAAACGGTTAATATTCTCATTAAGACGAAGTGCATCAAATTTCTATAGAGATAAGAGTAACTATGGCTATGGTGATTATGTTGTACCTGAAGAAGAAGATTAATGCATATATCCTTTCGGAATAGATGACAATAATTTTTTGGTATAAGGAGATCGGGGATGCTGATAAATTGCTTCAGCATATCCGATCTCTTCTATTTTGCCTTTATTCATTACGATGATCCTCTCACTCACATGCCGAACAACAGATAGGTCGTGGGATATGAAGATCAAGGTGAGTTGAAATTCTTTTTTTAGATCGTCAAGCAGATTAAGCACCTGTGCCTGTACACTAACATCTAATGCTGAAACGCTTTCATCACAAACAATAAATGACGGCTTTAAAGCTAATGCTCTTGCGATAACAATTCTTTGTCGCTGTCCACCACTGAATTCGTGTGGGTAACGATTGTAATGTTCAGGATTCAATCCAACTTTCTCGAGTAACTCGAACACTCTTTTTTTACGCTGCTGTGCATTAGTTAAGATGCTATGCACATTCAAGGGTTCTGAAATGGCATCTCCAATTGTTTTTCTTGGATTAAGTGATGAGTAAGGATCTTGAAAGATGATCTGCATATCCTTTCTAATCTGCTTCAAATTTGTTTTACCAGCTGTTAAGAGATCTTCACCTTTATAAAGAATTTGCCCGGCAGTAGGTTCAACAAGTCTCAGGATCGCTCTGCCAAGAGTTGTTTTACCACAACCTGATTCTCCTACCAATCCTAAAGTTTCTCCTTTATATAATTCGAAGCTCACATCATCTACAGCTTTTGTGTATGCTAAGGGCTTCCCAAAGAATGATCTATTAGTTGGATAATATACTTTTAGATTTTTTACATCTAATAAAATTTCAGCTTCCTGAATTTTATCAAGCTGCTCATCTCGTACCTCGTACTTCATACTTCGTACTTCTATCTTCTCCGTTATCTCGCCACTATCCGTCATCACCATAAAATCGCTGACAACCGGAAGTCTTTCTCCTTTCTGATGCAAACCTGGTCTGCATGCCAGCAAAGCTTTTGTATATGGATGCTGCGGGTTTGAAAAGATGTTTGCAGTAGTATTCTGTTCTACAATTTTGCCTTTGTACATTACCAGTACACGATCTGCAATTTCACCAACAATGCCAAGGTCATGTGTAATGAAGATCACACCCATTTCATTCTGGATCTGTAGTTCTTTTATGAGTTCAAGAATATTCTTTTGAACAGTTACATCTAAAGCCGTTGTAGGTTCATCGCAAATCAACAGAGATGGTTCACAACTCATAGCCATAGCGATCATTACCCGTTGTTTCTGTCCACCGCTGATCTGGTGAGGATAGGAATTAAATATTCTCGCTGGATCTGGCAGTTTTACTTTTTCAAATAGATTGATCGTTCGCTGTCTTGCTTCTTTGGGAGATATTTTTTTGTGAATGAGAATGGCTTCCATCACCTGTTTGCCACAACTCATTACAGGGTTGAGAGAAGTCATGGGTTCCTGGAAAATCATAGCGATCTTATTTCCCCTGATCTCACGAAGTTTATTTCGATCAGCAGAGAGGATGTTGATTTCTTCGCCATCTAAGTTGGCAACGATCTGCCCGTTTTTATAAACAACAGGAGGAGAGGGGATAAGTCGAAGCACAGATAAGGAGGTTACAGATTTTCCTGAACCTGATTCACCCACAATGGCTACGATCTCACCTTTGTTTACTTCAAGCGAAATATTTTCAAGAGCTGTGGTTTGCCCAAGATCAGACTTGAAATCAACGCTGAGGTTTTGTATCTGAAGTAAGCTGATCATGTATAGGCAACAGTTGAAGTGAGCAAACTTGCGTGTCAACGCAGCGAGTTTGGAAACAACGAAGCTATATAGAAATTCTACAGCCTGTTACCTGAATTAAAATCTAAGGTGCCTTACGGTCAACTCGTTGTTGATTAACTGCTTTAATGAGTCAATACCTATCTTCAAGTGGTTCTCAACAAAAGAGGCTGTTACTTTCTTATCGCTTTCTTCGGTTTTTACACCTTCGGGGATCATCGGAGAATCACTTACCAGTAATAATGCACCGGTTGGAATTTTATTGTAAAAACCTACGGTAAAGATGGTTGCTGTTTCCATGTCTATGGCGTAAGCTCTGATCTTTTGCAAGTATTCTTTAAATGGTTCGTCGTGCTCCCAAACTCTTCTGTTGGTGGTGTACACAGTTCCTGTCCAATAATCAACTCCGGAGTCACGAATGGTTGTTGAAATGGCTTTTTGCAGTGCGAAAGCTGGCATTGCAGGAACCTCAGCAGGGAAATAATCATTCGATGTTCCCTCACCTCTGATTGCTGCGATAGGAAGAATGAGATCGCCGATCTTATTCCTTTTTTTCAGTCCACCACATTTGCCAAGAAAAAGAGCAGCTTCAGGCTCGATGGCAGAAAGCAGATCCATTACCGTTGCTGCAGTTGGACTACCCATTCCAAAATTGATGATGGAAATATTATCGGCAGTAGCACATTGAAAAGGTCTGTCTAAACCAATAATTGGCACCTTATGCCATTCAGCAAACATCTTTACATAGTTGCTGAAATTGGTGAGTAGAATATACTTTCCAAAGTTCTCCAGTTTTTCTCCGGTATATCGGGGAAGCCAGTTGTTTACTATTTCCTCTTTTGTTTTCATAAGCAAAACTTTTCAGCAAGGTTCGAAAAAATAAATTCTGCAAATATAGCACTTACATTTGAGCTGTAATGAAGATAGCGTATCCAACACCGGATTTCAAAATGAAACAAGAGGATGGAAAAGAATTCATCTTTGATGAATTTAGAAAACGGTGGCTTCGGTTAACACCGGAGGAGTGGGTGCGACAGAACTTTCTTCAATACCTGGTGCAGGTAAAGAAATATCCTGCTTCACTGATTGCTGTAGAAACAGAGATCAGGCTAAATGATCTGAGAAAACGTTGTGACATCATTGTTTATAAAGATGATAAACCCTGGATGATCGTTGAATGTAAAGAGATGAATGAGAAACTGAATGAGGCTGTACTGCAGCAAGTGCTTCGTTATAACATATCAATTCCTTCTAACTATTTAATTATAACCAATGGAACTTCCGCTTTTTGTTGGGAATTGAATAATGGAAGGGGAAAAGAATTAAATGAAGTTCCGGATTGGATTTAATGAATCAAATCAAAGAAATCCCAACTGGTGCCTGGTGTTTTTTGGGATAGTTCCCTCAGCGTTTTTATAAAGCATTCATCAGCATTTGAATTCTTGTTTAAATGGCTGTAGAAAGTTGTCATAAACGTTTTTGCATCATTATCGTTAACGGCTCTGTTAGAAACGATCATTGCCGTTGAGCCCTGTCTTAGTAAGGATAAGATCAATCCGATAGGAGCTCCGGACTGTGTTGAAGTACCTTCTCCGGAATGGCAGGTGCTAAGTACTACAAGCTTGATGTTGGAAAGCCTGATTTTTTTAAAATCTGATGCTGTAAGCAAACCCATAGTGTTAAAAACAGCTATAGAAGCATCTCTGTTATTCGCACCAGTTAAAACGATACCCGATTTATCAAGTGGGAAAGTTTCTTTTGTTATGCCGAGTTGTGGATCAGTACCTTCTACAAAGAATCCATGAGTTGCAAGATGCAGTACGTCATAACTGTTATTATTTATTTCTTTAGTAAGCTTCACCTCTGTTACCTCACAAGAATCTAAAGTGCGAATGGTATGATTTTTTTTGAGGATGGAACTGATTTCTGCGACCTCAGTTTTGGTACCCGGTAAATAGTTCCAGGTATTGGTGAAAACAGCTGTCTTTGCAGCTGTAGTATCGCAATTGTAGTTGATGTTCCCAACAAGTAATGCATTCATTTTTGCTGATAAAAAAAGCTGCTGTTTTCCTGCCAGGAAAGATGCAGCAGTATGCAAACGCACCATATTGTGTTTTTTAAAAAGCGGGACGTTGCTTTTATCTTTCAGGTATTTGATGTTTACAAGATTCAGATCTGATGTAGTTGAATAATAGATCGTATTTGCATTCTGTATTTCCTGTTCAAAGTAACCCAGAAGATTTTCATATTTATCGTAACTGTCTTTTTTTACTGTTTTAGAAATATTACTTCTTGTACCAGTATCATTAGTTACAACCGAAGTACTTTTTAGTTGAGGAATAAAAATTGTTTTAGGTGAACCTGTTTTTGGAATAATGGTTAAAAAGAAAGTCGGTTGATTATTCAGATTGGTAATTAAAAAATCCAGGAAAACATCACCTGCTCCCAATCGCTGTTTTATGAAATCACAGTTTATATCAGATAACGAGTCTGGTTTAGGCCTGATATTTAGAAAATACTGTTCGATCTTGGTTTGAAGCATCTCTGTGCAATCCTGTGCTCTTGCTTCAATACTCAAACTAGCACACATAATAGCAAGTAAGAAAGTCTTCAACATGGGGTGTATGTTAATTAGTTTGGATAGTCTAAAGTAAAAAAGTCCTGCCGAAGCAAGACTTTTAAATTTTATTTCCACTTTGAAGAGCGACTAAGGGAAAATTCCCAATTCAGCATAGCTTGTTCCAACCTTGTTGATTGCAACAACATAAGCTGCGGTTCTCATATCTGGAATTTCAGGATTACTTTTCCATGTTTCCATGATCTCTCTTGTAGCCGTGATCATAGACTCTTCCAAACCACTATACACAAGGTCAACTTCATCAGGCCCATGTTCAATGAAAGCTCTTTCTTTTTCACTAACCTTTTTGTCAGTCATTTCTTCAATCTGGCCAAGAATGTGCTTGTTCATATTCTCAGTAAAACGCTTTTCCATTCTACCATAACGAACGTGGCTCAGGTTCTTTAACCACTCAAAGTAAGAAACCGTTACACCACCAGCATTCAGATACATATCGGGAACAACCAAAGTACCTTTCTGAGCAAATATTTCATCCGCTTCAGGAGTCAAAGGTCCGTTGGCAGCTTCGCCAATGATCTTTGCTTTTACTCTAGGAGCATTTTCACCATTAATTACGTTCTCTAAAGCTGCAGGAATAAGAATATCACACTCCAACTCCAAAGCATCGGTATTCTTAGATAAAGAAGTAGAACCAGGGAAACCAACCATTGATCCGGTTGACTTTCTAAACTGGAACAGTTCTTCTTCGTTTATACCATCTTCGTTAACAATAGCACCTTCGTATTCGGCAATAGCAATCACTTTAGCCCCCGCTTCACGGAAGAATTTTGCTGAATGATAACCTACATTACCTAAACCTTGAATAACTACTCTTTTTCCAACGATACCTGTAGACAAGCCAAGCTTATCCATTACCTCTTTCATCTCGCATATTTCACGAATACCGTAAAACACACCAAGACCAGTAGCCTCAGTTCTACCTCTAACACCACCTTGAGAAACAGGTTTTCCGGTAACACAACCAGCAGCATCAATTTCACCTGGCTTCAAAGAAGCGTAAGTATCAACGATCCACGCCATTTCTCTTGCACCAGTACCATAATCAGGAGCCGGAACATCAATACCAGGTCCGATGAAGTTTTTCTTCACCAACTCGGCAGTATAACGACGAGTGATCTTCTCTAACTCATACGGAGTATAATTCTTAGGGTTGATCTTAATGCCACCTTTACCACCACCGAACGGCACATTTACGATAGCACATTTGTAGGTCATCAGGGCTGCAAGTGCCATCACTTCATCCTGGTTAACCTCATCACTAAAACGGATACCACCTTTACAAGGTGCTTTATGCTGAGAATGCTGTACACGGTAAGCTTCGATCACCTCAATTCTTCCGTCGTTCATCTTTACCGGGAAACGCATTTGATAAACAGCGTTACAAGCTTTTATCTGCTCTAAAATTCCCGGATCCCACTTAGTAAATTTCGCCGCTTTGTCAAAGCTTCTCGTAACACTCTGGAAGAAGCTATAATGTTGTTCTGGCATAGCTATTTGTTTATTGTTTTATTATTATTTGGTCATCGTTAGTCTTTC
>JANPIB010000193.1:0-9287 GCA_031424775.1 Chitinophagales bacterium
CCCGTAATGAGTGTCTACCGGGTGTGATTGAAAGAGATGAGCAACAAAAGTTCCCTAGAGAGCAAGTGATGAAGCTGGCTGAACTTGGTTTTATGGGAATGATGGTTGATCCGCAATATGGCGGTTCTGGAATGGATACTGTGAGTTATGTGCTGGCGATGGAAGAGATCTCAAAGATCGATGCTAGTGTTAGTGTTGCCATGAGTGTAAATAATAGCCTGGTTTGTTGGGGATTGGAGGCTTATGGAAACGAAGAACAAAAACAGAAATACCTTACTCCTTTAGCTCAGGGTATGAAGGATGGCGAATTATACATTGGTGCATTTTTACTGAGTGAACCAGAGGCTGGAAGTGATGCAACTTCTCAACGTACTACAGCTGAAGACATGAGTGATTATTACCTGTTGAACGGTACCAAAAACTGGATCACCAACGGTTCTTCAGCATCTGTGTATTTGGTAATGGCTCAAACTGATCCGGGAAAAGGCAGCAAAGGAATCAACTGCTTAATAGTTGAGAAGAATTGGCCTGGTGTTACCGTTGCTGCAAAAGAAAATAAACTCGGAATTCGTGGTAGCGATACTCATACGATCCTCTTCAACGATGTAAAGGTTCCAAAAGAGAACAGAGTTAGAGAAGATGGCTTTGGTTTCACCTTCGCTATGAAAACTTTGGCTGGTGGTAGAATCGGAATTGCCTCACAGGCTTTAGGAATCGCAAGTGGTGCTTATGAACTGGCTTTGAAATATTCTAAAGAGAGAAAAGCTTTTGGTAAAGAGATATCTCAACACCAGGCAATCCAGTTTAAGCTAGCTGACATGGCTACAAGAATTGAAGCTTCAAGGTTGCTTTGCCTGAAAGCAGCATGGGAAAAAGACAATCAACTTGATTATAGTCTCAGCTCTTCAATGGCTAAAGTGTATTGCTCAGAAACTGCTATGTGGACAACAGTAGAAGCTGTTCAGATACATGGTGGCTATGGTTTTGTAAAAGAATATCATGTAGAAAGATTAATGAGAGATGCCAAGATCACACAGATATATGAAGGTACCAGCGAGGTACAACGAATTGTGATCAGCAGAACGATATTGAAATAAATTGAATCCCGCCAGATGGTGGGATTTTTCTTTAGTACTTCTTTTCTTTGATATCGTCAGCAATTAGTTTGTTGATATCGAGCTTAGCATCTTGTAAAAGCAAAATTGTAGTACCAAACTCTCTTGCATTTTTGTTCCCGATGCTGCCGACTTGCTTTATCACTCCAAAAAGCAGCATCAGCTTTGGCATGTCTTCTTCAACTTGCCCGGCATCGTAAACTCGAACGATATTCCTGATGGGCTTATCTAATTTAATCCAGTTGATGTAATCAGCGTTAAAAGAAACTGCATTGATGTTTTTGAACTTAGAATAATAGTTGATGGCTCCAGCTTGTCCGTAGTTATCGCAAAGAACGATTGAATATTCTTTATCCTGAACATGGCTCCAGGCACTATCAACTTTTGCTGCCAGTTCCTTCCACCCCAGCATATCAGCAAAGTCTTGCGGAAGGTTGTGGTCTTTTCCATCTTCCCATCGCAACATTCCAAGCTTTTGATGTAATGAAAGATTTCCAGCCAACTGTTCCGGACTTTGAATTGGAAAGCCAAGCCAGACGAATGGTGCTGCTAAAAGAATTACTGCCATGATGGAAACAGGCTTAAGAAATTTTCTCCAACCTTTAGCAAAAACGGATTCCAGGTAAACTGATCCGAAAGCCATCAGAACAGGATACAGTCCAATTGCGTAATAGCTTTTTGCTTTCAAAAAAGTAAATAATGCTAGCGAAAAGATGAAGCTGAAGAAAATGAACCGATATTTTTTATATGGAGGATAACCAACAAAAGCTACCAACGCTGCTATGATGATAAAAAGTGAGCTGATGAAGTAAAGAATCTGATCTTTTAGAAAATCAACCCTGCTTACATTCACTAATTGTGTCTCCTGAAGTTCTCTGAGCTGATGGAGGGTAGGAAAGTTGTTTTGATATTGCCAAAGCAGATTTGGAGAGATCAGTACAAACCCAAGTGCCGCTGCAAAGTAAAGATGCTTGGTAGTGAAAACTGCTCTTTGCTTTGTGATGAGTAGTGCTGGAGCCAGGCTCACTAAGAGGAAAACAATATTGTATTTGCTCAGAAAACCAAAAGCTGCAGCAACTGATGTGATGTAAAGCCATTTGTTCTTGACATTGTTAAAGAATTGAATCAAACAGTAATAAACCCAGGTGTAGGCGAAAACATCAAGTGAGTTTGGTTGATATAGGATGTTCAATCTTAGAATCGGGGAAAGCAAAAAAGCTGTTCCTGTGAGAAGGAAAGCAAATGATCCTCCCTTCAATATCTCAACAATTCTCCATAACAAAATCAAGGTGAGACAACCAAACAACAATGGGAAGAACTTTACCCAAAATACTCCTCCACCTAACAACATGATGATGTAAGAAATCCACGAGGTAACTGGTGGAACTGAAATGTATCCCCAGGCTAAATGACTTCCCTGATCAAGGTGCAGGTATTCGTCTCTTTGCAGGTCATAAGCAGGATTGATCAGCAGGTATTGCAAAACGAATTTGATAATGATAAAGCCGAGTAGAAGCAAGGTTGATTTCTTCATAAAAGGTACTTGAGCAGCACACTAAAGTTATCATGAATATGTTTCAATCAACTGCACGGTTTTTGTAAGTTCTTCGTTCAAAACATTAGAAATGAAAAGCTTAATCAAACTATTTTTTGTAGGAGCACTCATCACAACAGCCGTGATAGCTTGTAACGAGGCTCCAAAAGGTGACAATGCCACCATAACTGACGAACAAAAAGCTGCAGATGCACAAGGACAGGCATTTGTTGTTGACACCACCGAATCCCGGGTTCGTTTTACCGGAAATGGAGTAGGTAAAAATCATAAAGGAATATTTCATCTTACTTCTGGTAATGTGGCTGTAAATGGCAACAGTATTACTGGTGGCAGTTTCCTCATTAACATCAAATCCATGGAATTGGACGAAAAGGGCGGAATGTTTGACGACAAGTTGCGTCCTCACTTAATGAGTGGTGATTTCTTTGATGCCGATAAATTTGGTACAGCTAAGTTTGAGATCACTAAAGTAGAGCCTTATCAAAAGAGTGGTTCTGATACCTCAATCGTTGAAGGAGCAAACTTCAGCATCAGCGGTAATTTTACATTAAAAGATGTGACTAAGAATATCACTTTCCCTGCTAAGGTTGATCTGGATGGAAATACCTTGAAAGCAAAAGGCAATTTTGATATAGATAGAAGGCAATGGAACATGAACTATGGTAATGACAAAACGTTAGGGGATAAGTTCATCTCAGAAAAAGTAAACATTGAATTGGATCTTCAGGCAATAAAGCAATAGTTGTATTCGCAATTGAATTAGGAGCTGCTCAACATGGGCAGCTTTTTTTTGTTGATGATCTTAGTGAAGTACAAGAGTGCGATCCTTCGGCAAGCTCCGGACAGGCTCCACAAAAGGTTGAACAGTATTCCTTAGCTGGCTTGCTCCATACTTGTTAACACTAACGCATTTGTTGTGTAAAAGCTTTCCTAAAATGCTGGGGCACTGAAATTTATTCACACAATGATCGTTGATTTGTTCATTGCAAGTACATTTATCCATAATACTTCTTACCCATGGGCATTTTGTTACAGGTTGTAGATTCAGCACAACGAGCTGCTAATTCGGTTCAGGGTTCAGATAAATCGATCTCTTTATTTGAACTATTGCAGAACGGTGGCTGGATCATGTATCCACTATATTTCTTGTTTGCAGGTGCCTTGTTTGTGTTTTTTGAACGACTTATTGCTATTCGCAATGCCTCAAAAATTGATGGTAATTTCATGAACATCATTCGTGATAACATCATGACGGGCAACATCAATTCTGCAAGAGCCCTGGCGAAGAATACCAACAATCCTGTGGCAAGAATTATTGACAAAGGTTTGCAGCGTATTGGTAAGCCGATTGATTCTATAGAGAAAAGCATGGAGAATGTTGGTAAACTGGAAATGTATAAGATGGAGAAGAACCTTTCTATTCTTAGCTTGATCGCTGGTATTGCACCAATGTTTGGTTTTCTTGGAACCATCGTTGGTATGGTGCAGTTGTTTTACAACATTGCATCAACCGGTGAACTTACGTTGAACGGTATTGCTGGTGGTATCTACACGAAGATGATCACTTCTGCAACAGGTTTGATCATTGGTTTGGTGGCTTATGTAGCACACAACTACCTTACAACACAAATCGACAGAACAGCATACAAAATGGAAGCGGCAAGTGCAGAATTTTTAGACATTCTTCAGGAACCAACAAGATAATTTTTTTGAGACCAGCTAAAGGTTTTCAATTGAGCTTTACTTGCGTCGTGCCGCACGTGCGGCATACTGAAGAATAAGACTGAACAATCGTAATTAGAAATACTCGTTTTAATGGACATCAGGAAAAGATTAAGAGCACATCCAGAAGTACATACAGGAGCATTGAACGATATCCTGTTCATCCTTCTTTTGTTCTTCCTGATCGTTTCAACCTTAGCAAATCCAAATATCGTAAGAGTAAACAATCCACGAGGTAAAGGTGATACTAAGAGCAAACAGAATATTGTTGTTTCAATTGATAAAGACAATAAAATGTTTATAGGTCAGCAGCCTGTTACTGATAATATGCTGGATTCTATGATCAGCTTTGAAGTAAATAAGGCAAGAGCCTTTATGGACACTCCGGCTGTGGTGATCAATGCTGATACCATTTCATACACCGGAAGCTTCTTTAAAATTATGGCAGCCGCTAAGAGAGCAGGAGCAAAGGTGGTTGCTAATGTAAAACCGTAAAGTGAAATGCTGGCGGTAAATCAATGACACTTCATGAAATGTATAGTTCTCATATTTGTAATCATACTTTCTCTTGTTTCATTTGGTAAACAAATAAGCCTGACACAATACATACTAGAACTATAAAGAGTGACCAAGTTTCGGAATTTCTTGACAGCTTGAAAAGAACCTTATTTAATGACACAATAAAGTTTAAGCGTTCAGACCTGCTTCATACAAGTATTGGAACAAGAAACTCAAAGTCTTACTCGCCTCTTTTTGTATTTAATGCCAAATATGCTTACAAGCTTGACATTGTTAACGGCACACTAGAGAAAGAGTTCGTAGACAATATTCTTGATGCAACAAAAATCGATAGCATTAACATTCCAGATACTGCTTTAAGTATGGCACTATTTGGCATAAATGGAATGAATGGAGCAATTTTTCTTACAACTAAGAAAAAGGCGAAAATAAATTTTAAGATAGCCGGATTGAAAATGAAAAAGAATAGAAAACGTGGCGATAACTTCTACCAGCGACAAGGCAATGAAATCCAAATTCATTACTGAGAGTTGAAATCTATATCCAACAATCCTCTCTAACAGATGCTACCATACTTTGAGCATTCTATCTTTTCCTTGAAGGTCTCTTCTTTGTTCACTTTTGTATCCGTAATCTTTATAAAGTTTTACTACCTCTTCTCCCAAAGCTTCATTGATCTCAAGAAAAATCATTCCATTTTCATTCAAATGCGATTTTGCAAACTCAGCAATGTTTCTGTAAAACAACAATGCATCTTCATCAGGTACAAATAAAGCCAGATGCGGTTCATGATCTAGCACATTTCGATTCATTGCTACAGCTTCTGAAGCTTTCACATAAGGTGGGTTGCTAACGATAACATCAAACTTGCCGAGAAGGGTCCAGTTTTCTCTCTCAAGAAAATTCAACCTGAGAAAGTAAACCTGCACAGCTTGTAACATGGCATTCTTAACTGCAACGTTCAAAGCACCTTCACTAACATCAATAGACTTTACATTCAGCTTTTGTAGTTTCTTTTTAAGAGAAATAGGAATACAACCACTTCCTGTACCAATATCCAGTAGTTCACCTGCCTCGTAGTTTTTACTTCGTACTTCGTTTTCAATCCAATCCACCAACTCTTCCGTTTCCGGTCTGGGAATCAGCACATTTTCGTCAACATAAAACTTCATTCCTGCAAACCAGGCTTCATTCAAAACGTATTGAACAGGTTGATGTTGTAAAAGCTTTTCTGTAAAACTAATTAACTGTTTTTGCTGCAGTTCATTAATCGGCAAGTCTTTGTAAACGATCCTGTCAATCTTTCGCTGACCAGTTACATATTCAATCACCAGGTCGGCAATGTTGGAGGCTTCTCTGTTTTCGTATACCTCATACAATTGCAGCAATAACTGTTGATATGCCAGGCTGATGGTCATGCTGCAATGTTAGGTAATTTGTGGGTTAACCACATAGACAGTATTACCTTTACAACTTTCATTATAAGGATTGAACATTCACGAACAATATATTAAGCGTTGCATTGAGTTGGCAAAACTTGGAGCAGGAAATGTTGCTCCCAATCCAATGGTGGGAGCTGTTTTAGTGCACCAGAATAAGATCATCGGTGAAGGTTATCATCAGCAATTTGGTGAAGCCCATGCAGAAGTGAATTGCATTAATAGTGTTGCAGAAGAAAATAGACAACTGATTTCTGTGTCAACTTTATACGTTTCGCTTGAACCCTGTACTCATTTTGGTAAAACGCCACCTTGTGTTGATCTCATTATAAAAAACAAGATTCCAAAAGTTGTAATTGGTTCAAGAGATCCATTTGAACAAGTAGATGGAAAAGGGATTGAAAAACTTCGCAATGCCGGAATTGAAGTTCAGTTTCCTGTTTTGGGAGTAGAATCTCTGGAGTTGAATAAACGATTCTTTACTTTTCATCAGCAACGCCGTCCGTACATTTTATTAAAGTGGGCACAATCAGCTGATGCAAAGATCAGTAGCGGTACTGCAGAACGGCTGATGATCTCAAACGAAATATCAAACAGACTTGTTCACAAATGGAGAAGCGAAGAACAGGCAATTCTGGTAGGGACAAATACATCATTGCTAGATAATCCATCTTTAAATGTGAGATCATGGCAAGGAAAAGATCCAATTCGATTGGTCATTGATATGGATTTGAGTCTACCATCGAATCTGAAATTTTTTGATCAAAGTCAACCAACAATTATTTTCAACACACTCAATCATCTGGAAGGAGAGAAGCTGAGCTATTACCAAATAGAAAATAATGCAGATGTGATCAAACAGATTCTGAAAGCTTGTCACCAAATGAACATTCAAAGTATTTTGGTGGAAGGCGGAGCCAAACTTCTGCAATCTTTTATTGATAACGGATACTGGGATGAAGCAAGAGTGATCACTAATACTATCCTTTTTGTTGGGTCAGGTTTACCGGCTCCATATCTTAATAATGCGCAATTGGTGAAGCAAGAGCAACTCCTGACAGATTCAATTAGCTATTTTCGCCGCAATGTCGAGTAACGCTGAGTTCTACTACACTATTGATAAACCTTCGTTTGCTGAATTTAAAGATCGTGGAAGCAAGTTCTTTGCTTTCGCTTATCCCATCGATTCTGTTGAATCTTTCAAAAAATATTTGCAGGAACTCAAGAAAGAACACTCTAAAGCAGTTCATTTTTGTTTTGCTTATCGGTTGGGCATGGATAAAAATAACTTCAGATCAAATGATGATGGCGAGCCTTCAGGTTCTGCAGGTAAACCTATTCTTGGTCAGATAGATAGTAAAGAACTCACCAATGTTGCAGTGATCGTTGTTCGTTATTTTGGCGGAACACTTCTTGGCGTTCCGGGATTAATCAATGCCTACAAAACTGCAACCTCAATGGCTTTACAACTTATTCCAATTGTACAGAAGCCCATAATGGAGAATTATCACTTAGAGTTCGACTACACAACGCAAAACGAAGTTATGATGATTGTGAAGCAATGCAATTGCCACATCATAAAACAAGAGCAACAGCTTTTCTGTATGATGGATATTGGCGTTCCGAAATCAAGAATAGAAGAAGTGGAGTACAAGCTGAAAGATCTGCATACCGTTGAATATCGTAAGACGAGTTAAGCTTTCCCCGTCATCCTATAAACGGCAAAGCCAATAACCTCCTTTAAAAAAAAGTTCCATTCAGTTAAAACATCTAAAGAGGGTATGAGTGCATTGAAACTGAATTTCTGTTTTATTTGAGTATAAGCTGAAGGATATGGTATTACATCTACTCCAGCTTTTTTAAACACAGCCTCTGCTCTTGGAACATGCATCGCTGAAGTTACAAGTACATAAGGTGGCTTTAGTTTCAAAGAATCCAATAAATGCTTTGTATTTATAGCATTCTCAAATGTATTCCAGGCTTTGTTCTCAACAATAATGCAGCTGTCCGGAATTCCCTGCTTTAATAATTGCTGCCTTAGTTGATTAGCTTCTGGAATTCTCTTTTTCCCAAAAACCCCTGGTGAACCTCCGGTAACAACAATATTTTGTACAGCTCCTATGTGGTAAAGTTTTGTTGCCTGGATAAAACGATCTGCAAAAGGTCCAAAAAACATTCTTCTTTCCTGGTCTGTCATTGAAATGCCACCAAGGTGTATTGCCGCAGAATAAGTTTTGCCAGGAGCTAATTGTACAGGCTCAGCTTGCCATGCTCTTACCAATACATTCAATAAAAGAGGATTGCTGAAAACAATAAAGAGACATAGAACTATTACTCTCAGGATTCTCTTTCGTCTTTCTTTTTTCGTGAAGAAACTCCAAACAAGTAAAGCAATGATCCAGAAAGATGGAGTGATCAGGAACAGCAATAGTTTAGAGAGTATGAAAAACATTCTTGCGTTTATTATATTATTTAGTCAGCTTTTTTTGAGCATTAGAACCACAAAGGCACTAAGACACAAAGTAGCACAAAGCCTTCGTAGTTCTAAAAGCTCCACAAAGTTCAGAACGTACAAGTGAGTGACACAAGGAACGATTCTATGGAATACTACAGCTAGCTTCCAAATTATTTTTTAAATCGACTACTCACCACCAATTCTTTGCTGCCTGCTGTGTAGGTGTAAAATCCTTCACCACTCTTTGCACCAAGTTTTCCAGCCATTACCATGTTCACTAACAAGGGGCAGGGTGCATATTTCTGATTTCCGAAACCATCATACAGCACATTTAAAATGCTCAGGCAAACATCAAGACCAATAAAATCTGCCAACTGCAAAGGACCCATCGGATGTGCCATTCCAAGTTTCATGATCGTGTCGATCTCTTCAACTCCAGCAATGCCTTCGTACAAACTGTAAATTGCTTCGTTGATCATGGG